>CAUZRH010000015.1:0-13623 GCA_963582115.1 Dehalococcoidia bacterium | reverse complement strand
CGCTTCTACGTTGCTACCAAACTCCTGCCGCAGAGTATGGAGATCAATCTGGAGTTCAGCGGTCAGATGTCGGTCCGGCAGGCTTCACGCCTCGGATCTGACATTGCGAACGATGTGGCGGCCGCACACGAAAAGGGAAACCTGCACTCAGGCCTATCGCCGCACAACGTAATCGTCGGCACCGATGGCCTGGCCAAGGTTTGCGATTTCGGGGACGCCGCGCTGTCACGCCCTATGGGCAGGCTGCCTTACTTCTCGCCAGAGCAGGCGACCGGCAATCCGGCCATGCAGTCAAGCGACGTATACGCACTTGGCGCACTTCTCTATCACATGCTCGCCGGGCAACCTCCTTTCAACATTTCAAACCCACGAGAGCTACTTGCGGCACACGCACAGATCGAGCCCGAGTCCATCAGGACGCTCCGATCCGACCTGAAGGTCAAGTTCGCCAAGCTGATCATCTCCTGTCTGGAGAAGCTTGAGAAAAACCGCCCCAACTCCATGCGTGAGTTGGCCGGAGAGCTAGAAGCCCTAGCGGATAAAGCCGAGGGCATCTCCGCCCGAAAGGCGATCGCTTCAGGCGAAGCTGCGCCAATGTTGCGCAAAAAGGCCGTAGCTCAAGACTCAGGCTCTCCAGACGGCCCACGACCAGACCCGTCAATCGCCCCCACTCCCAGAACATAAGTCGAGGCCGGCGAGATCAGCGAACCGCGCGCAGAAGGTGCAGACGCTGAGGCTGCCGGTGCGCCGCTGAAGACGCTATTTCAGAAGCAGCACCGGAGTCTGAGGACGCAGAGGCCTCTGAAGACGAAGTTGCCGAGGTTGCAACGACCGAAAGTGCTGCGGCCTAGGCAAACGCGTCCCTGTTTTGGGCGTGCTCGCCCTATCCAGTAACACTGGCGGCACGGTCCACGGCGTCATACCATCCAGCAATAAGACGCGCCCGCTGGCCTGCGGCCATACTCGGCTCATAACTGCCCCCCGCACGCCACAACCGGGCGATCTCCGCATCACTGCGCCACATCCCGACACCACGTCCCGCAAGAAACGCCGCACCCAACGCGGTCGTCTCAGCTATCTCCGACACCTCGACTGGGCGATCTAGGATGTCCGCCTGAAACTGCATCAGGAATCGACTGGCCGTCTGGCCGCCATCCGCACGGATAGGCGTCGACGAGATCCGGCGCGGTCCGGTCATCGCCAGAATGACATCCCTGACCTGATAAGCCGTCGCTTCCAGAGCAGCGCGTGCCAGGTGTTCACGCGACGAACCGCGCGTCAATCC
Source organism: Dehalococcoidia bacterium (assembly GCA_963582115.1). Classification (GTDB taxonomy): domain Bacteria; phylum Chloroflexota; class Dehalococcoidia; order Lucifugimonadales; family Lucifugimonadaceae. The sequence goes on along the minus strand of CAUZRH010000015.1, from coordinate 12,338 downwards.
GGTGATCGTCCCCCGGGCGTCCGGGTCCCAGCGTGGCGCACCCAGACCGACAAAAGCCGGAACCATGTACACGCCGTCGTTATCACCAACCATCTCCGCCAGATAGTCCGTCTCGGAAGCCGACTCAATAATCCCAAGCCCGTCCCTGAGCCACTGCACCGCCGCTCCCGTCACGAACACGCCCCCCTCGCTGGCGTAGGTCCTCTTCGACCCGACCTGCCAGCCCAGCGTCGCCAGTATCCCGGGTTCAGGAATCGGCGCTCGCTGTCCTGAGTTGGTCAGCACAAATGCGCCCGTCCCGTAGGTGCACTTGGTCATCCCGGTCTTAAAACATGCCTGACCAAACAACGCCGCGTGCTGATCCCCTGCCACCCCTGTGATAGGGATCTCTGCGCCTAACTCCGCCGCATCTGTGACAGCGAAGTCCCCGGCAGACGGCAGCACCTGAGGGAGAATCGCCTCCGGCACGTTGAACAGATCCAACATCACCGGGTCCCACTCAAGATCGTGGAGGTTCAGCAGCATCGTCCGTGACGCGTTGGTAACGTCAGTGACATGACTTCGCCCCCTGCTCAGGCGATACATCAGCCACGAATCTACCGTTCCAAAACAAAGCTCGCCAGCCTCGGCCCTGCGCTGACCGTTTGGGATCCGATCAAGTAGCCATCTGAGCTTCGTAGCGGAGAAATAAGGGTCGATCACTAGGCCTGTGCGATCACGGATCTCAGGTGAGTAGCCGTTACGGACCAGCTCGGCACATGCGGCGGTGGTCCGGCGACACTGCCACACGATGGCGTTCGACACCGGCTCTCCGGACGACCGGTCCCACACAACCACCGTCTCACGCTGATTGGTGACGCCAATAGCAGCTATCCCGTCAACTCCGACGCCTGATTTCTCTATGGCTTCCTTCGCAACACCAAGCGCACCGTCATAAATCTCGGACGCATCGTGTTCAACCCATCCCGGCTGCGGAAAGTGCTGCGTCAGCCCCACCTGCGCTGATGAAACCGGACGTGCCTCATCGTCAAACACAATGGCGCGTGAAGACGTGGTGCCCTGGTCGATCGCAAGAATGTGTCGACCTTCAGGCACCGTCATCTCCTAATTCGCTGAGAGAGTAGTTACAGGGCAAACCCGGTGGTTTAAAGCCCGCGCCGTCGCGGCAGGTTTCCGACTCCTGCCCCGGGCGTGCCCGGCAAGATGTCGTCAAGCTCCATCATCTCTTCAGCGGTCAACTCCCACTCGGTAGCTGCGGCGTTCTGCTCGATCTGCTCAATTCGCGTCGCGCCTGCGATCACCGAAGAAACCTCCGGGTGCGCAAGCAGCCATGCGAAGGCAAGCTCCACCATCGTGTGGCCGTGCTCTCCGGCAAACGACTCAAGCGCCTCAAGCACGTCAAAGTTGGCGTCGGTCAGTTGCGCATCGGCCATCTGCTGCGTCCCGGCAAGCCTGGTGCCTTCTGGCAGATCGGCCCCACGCTTGTACTTGCCGGTCAGGAAGCCAGACGCAAGCGGGAAGTAGGGGAGGATCCCGGTGGAGTACTTGGCGCTGGAGTGGATCAGCTCCGTCTCGACGTCGCGTACGAGCATCGAATACTGGGGCTGGTTGCTAACGAACTCCGCCCAGCCGTGCTGTCGTGACACCTGGATGGCCTCAACCATCTCCCATGCCATGAAGTTTGAGCAGCCTACGTAGCGCACTTTGCCAGCCGCCACTATGTCGTCCAGTGCCCGCATCGTCTCCTCGATCGGCGTGAGCGGGTCAACGATGTGCATCTGGTACAGGTCGATGTAGTCGGTCTGGAGCCGCTTCAGGCTCTCATCTACCGAGTATTTGATATGCGCGGCAGACAGGCCGTCCCGGTTCGGACCTCCGGCCCAGGGCATCCCGGTCTTTGTGCCGATGATGACGTCCTTGCGGTAGTCCTTGACCGCCCGGCCGATGAAGTCCTCAGAGATGCCGCCCGAGTACGAGTCCGATGTATCTATGAAGTTGATTCCGTTATCGCGACACGCATCAAGCGTCGCCTTTGCGGAGTCGTAATCCATTCGGCCAAGCATCTCGCCGAAGTTGTTGGTTCCGAGGCCGATTGTGGACACGAGCAGCCCGGAGCTGCCAAGACGTCGGTACTTCATACGCGCACTGATCTCCGATTCAAGTAATCTCGATTTAGCGCCCGACCAACTCGGTAATCCCTCTCACAGCAAGCCGAAGCGTCGCCGGATTGTAACGCCAGCCCGTCACTCGACGGGAACTTTTGGCAGACATACAGCGTCTTTATCAACAGCAGAGGTGGTCACACGTGGTCGAAATCGATCTTGATCCGCCACCGAATTCAACATGCCTGACAAAAGCGGCAATGGAACCAACATGACGCACAGACGCTCAATGTGGCTCATAGTTCCGGCGTTACTCATCGCCGTTTTGATCATGGGATGTGGAGCATCCAGTGACTCATCGGATCCTCCGAGAATCGCCGGGGAAGCCGAATTCGCAAGCGCTGAATTTTCTCAGACTCCGCAGCCACAGCGGCTCCAGCCGCCACGGCAGCGCCCGCGGCGTAGGGGGGATTTTGGCTCTCCCGGTGATGACGGTTTTGCCGGAGTGCCCGGCGCACCTGGCGAATCGGGACAACCTGCATTCGGCGGCCTATCCGTCGGCGACACAGTCGCCGGAAACCTCGACGGACAGGTCCAGGCGATCGCGTCGCTCGACCGGATCATCGTCCGCACGGTAGAGATGACCCTTCTCGTCCAGAACGTCACGCAAGCAATGAGCGACATCGCAGAGATGGCAAACACTTCAGGCGGCTGGGTGGTCGGATCGACCCGAGACGGAAACCACACGGCATTCATCTCGTTCCGCGTGCCCACATCCGGCCTCGACATCGCGCTCGATGAAATGCGCTCGAGCGCAGTCGAGGTCGAATCCGAAAGCTCTTCCTCACAGGACGTAACCGACGAGTTCACGGACCTTGAAGCCAGGATTCGCAGCCAGAAGGCCAGCGAAGACGCCCTGATCGCGCTTCTCGGACAAGCCCGTACCGTGGAAGACACGCTGAGTGTCCAGACCGAGCTAGCTCGCATCCTGGAAAGCATGGAGGGTCGGCTCAACCTGCTTGCCCAGACATCGGCATTCTCTCTGGTCAACGTATTTCTGAACGCAGAACCAACCGAGATTCAGGTCACCGCAGGCAGCGACATCGCAGTCGCGGTCGGGCAGACCGTGACATTCACGGCCACACTTCAGTCGCCGGAGGACATAGAGAGCTTCGAGATCCGATGGGACTTTGGCGATGGCTTTGAGCAAGGTATATCCCGTAGAACAGCGGCCACCCTTATCGAAGGACAGCGGATCACATCGGCCGCAACCCACGTTTATCAGACCGAGGACAACTCTCCATACGTCGTGACTGTCGACATCACGGGCGTCGGCGACTCCGGTGTAGTTGAAGGAACGGACATCCTGATCGCCACTGTGGCCGACATTCCTGTACTGGACGTCTTCGCCGGACAGTCGGCCACAGTGGAAGCAGGTGAGCGCGTTGGATTTGCGGGAACGTTCACCAGACCCAAAGGGCTGGACGGACTCAAATACCGAGGGAGTTCGGTGACGGATCCCCGGCCGTCGAAGGCGTTCTGGCGGCCGACGTGACCGTAGCAGAGGCTACACACACCTACCCGAACAACCGACCAATTCCATACACGGCTACGCTGGTTATCTCAGGCAACTCAGAGATCGGCGAGATCGAGGGCACAAGCGCGCTCAGCCTCAGGGTCAACAAGGCCGAGTCGTGGGGGATCGCTGACTGGAGCATCGAAGACCCCTTCAAAGACGGCGTACAAGTCCTGTCAGGGGGGCGTGTACCGCGGTAAGGGGGATTTGGTCTGGGCGCTTGCGCTAAGCCCGGTGTGGATCCTGTTGCTGGTCGTACTCGGAATCGGCCGATGGCAGTGGCAGCGAAGGCGGGCGGCACCGGCATAAGGCGTAGGGGCGGGAAGAACGTACCCCCTCTCCCGATGGGAGTGGGCTGGGGTTAGGGAGGTTTTAGGTCTTCGCGAAAACGCGTATATTTCGCTGAGCGATGTGCCTGTGAAGATCCCTCGGATTCGCTCGGGATGACGGCAAATATCGTTGCGAGGTCGATGTAGGGGCGTATGGCAACACGCCCCTACATTTTAAAGCTCCACCACGCCGTCCGTCCTGATAGCCTTTCTACACCCGCGTTCCAACACGACTATGTCCTCCACACAACAAACCGCTGGAGCTGCCCGATCCCAATGACAGACGCCGAAGCCGTTCGCAAAGAGTACGAGCTCGCCGAAGATCTTCGGCGGCGTGGCAACGACTCGCAGGCAGAAAAAGCCTTCCGTGAGGCCGTAGAACTGGGCCGCGTTGTTGAAAATAAAGAGGCGCTCGCATGGGCCGCCGCCGCCGCCTCCGGACTGGGCGTCGTGCTCCGCTACACAGGCCGATTCGGTGAAGCAGCGTCTGCCTGCCGAGATGCCATCTCACTTGGCGAACAATCGGGTCCCGGCGATGGCCTTGCGTGGGCAGCACGCGCCGCACACAACCTTGGCGTACTCCACGCCGACAGCGGCAGAAATGCTGAGTCCGAGCAATCCTGGCGGCAATCCATCGAGCTAGGCCGCACTTCTGAGAGCGAACGCGGGGCCGTCTGGGCAGCCCGCGCCTCCCACAACATGGCGGCGCTCTTCGTAGAAATCGGCTCATCCGACGACGCCGAAATTGCCTGGCGTGACGCCGTCGATCTGGGTCGTGCTGCGGGGAACAGGGGACTTGAAACCGCAGCAAGGGCGGCACAGGCGCTTGGCGTACACCTCGTGCGCTCAGATCGCCCTGACGAAGCCGCGGAAGCGTGGCGTGAGGCGATGGCCTTCGGAGCAGCCTCAGGGTCGCCACGAGCACTGGAGCGTGCAGCCGTCGCCGCGTACGGTCTTGCGACCAGCCTCGCAGAACGGGGTGACCCGAAATTAGAAGCTGCCTACCGAGACGCCGCCAAACTTGGAAAAGAGTCTGCATCGCCGGACTCCCTCGTCATCGCCGCCGTCTGCTCATACAACCTGGGCGTGCTGCTGGTAGACAAGGATCGCCCCACAGAAGCCGCCGCCGCCATGGACGAGGCCGTAGAGATGGGCCAACGGTCTCGTACGGCGAACGGGATAGTTCTCGCCGCACAGTCAGCCATAAGCCGATCCGATCTCGAGGCGGCGTCCGAAAATATTCCGGCCGCAAAAGATTCGCTCCAGGAAGCGATCAACCTGGGCCGATCAGCAGGCACGCCCGCAGGCCTGGATACGGCGAACTCCGCCAGCGAAAAGCTGGCGGAGCTGGGTTAGGTCCGCCGCCCACCTGCCCTGACACCAACGTAGTGCCCTCTGCTACCATCGCACCCCGTATGTGCTGCCATTAGGACGCACAACGATCCAGAAAAGCATACGTAAAGTACACATTAGAGGTCGATACATGGTCGGGACCGCAGAACAGATCAACCTATCCGGAGATCGGCTTGCAAAGGTCGACGCCCTTCCAAAGGTCACCGGTACCGCCGAGTTCGGCGCAGATATCGACCTGCCGGGACTGATCCAGGCCCGTGTCCTTCGCAGCCCGCACGCCCACGCCAACATCAAGTCCATAGACACCTCGGCGGCGGAAGCCTACCCGGGTGTTGAGGCCGTTGTAACAGGAGCCGACTTCCCGATCATCTTGGCCGGAGGCTCCGCCGGTACGGGTGAGGTCGACATTTCACTCCGCTACCTGTCCGAGCTCATAATCGCCCGTGATAAAGCACTGTTCCAGGGTCACCCCGTAGCAGCGGTCGCAGCCCGAACGGCCGACATCGCTGAAGAAGCGACCAAACTCATCAAGGTCGATTACGAAATCCTCCCGTCAGTGCAGGACCCCGTAGAGGCGATGGCTCCCGGAGCGCCGCTGCTTCACGACGACATGATTACGAAGTCGATCGGTGGTGAAGCTGACACCCCCTCCAACGTGGCATTACACGTAGAACTGGGGCGAGGCGACGTCGATGCTGGTTTTGCGGCTTCCGACCACATCGTAGAGCGGACCTACAAGACCTCCATCGTCCACCAGGGTTACATCGAGCCAGAGGCCGAGACCGCCTGGTATCACGCTGACGGCAGCATCGAGGTCTGGGCAAACACCCAGGGCATTTTTGACCACCGCAACCAGCTTTCAAACGTGCTTGAGATTGATCAGGGCAACATCTTGGTTCGCGGCACCGAGGTCGGAGGAGCTTTCGGCGCCAAGGCGCAGACCCGTATCTCCCCCCTCTGCATCATCCTCTCCAAGAAATCCGGCAAGCCCGTCCAGATCGTGCTCACCAGGACTGAAGTCCTCACGGCAACCGGCCCGGGCGCAGCCGCAACCGTCACCGTCAAGATTGGCTCCACGAACGACGGCAAGATGAAGGCCATTCAGGCTCGATTTGTATACGGCGCAGGCGCATTCCCGGGCGCACCGGTAGGGATCGGTTGCCTCTGCGCTTTCGCCCCCTACCAGCCGGAAGCCGCACGCATTGACGGGTACGACGTGGTTACGAACACACCGCGAGTGGCCGCATACCGCGCTCCCGGAGCAACGGTCGCTTCTTACGCCGCAGAGTCCGCCGTCGATGAGATGGCGAAGAAGCTCGGCATGGACCCGATCGACTTCCGGCTCGCCAACATTTCAAAAACCGGCGACCAGAACATGAACGACACGGAGTTCACCACCATCGGTATCGAGGAGATGCTACTGGCGGCGAAAGCCCACCCGCACTACACCGCACCTCTCAAGGGCGAGAACGCCGGACGCGGAATCGGCATCGGCTGGTGGCCAAACGGCATCGGCATCTCAAGCTGTCGCATGATCGTCAACCCGGACGGCACGATCTCCCTCATCGTCGGGACGATGGACCTTTCCTCCACCCGCACCGGCTTCGTACAGCTTGCGGCAGAAACGCTGGGACTGGACCCGTCAGAAGTCCACGTCACCACCGGCGACACGAGCAGCATTCCTTACTCTGGAACCGCAGGCGGAAGCCGTGTCACGAGGTCAATGGCCTCGGCGATTCACGATGCTTCGTCCGACATCGTTGAACAGGTAAAGGAACGGATCGCCACGAAACTGGGCGTCACGCCTGAGTTCGTCGACTTCGCGGACGGTCAGTTCGCCGCCCGAGACGTTCCGGACAACGCAATTTCGTTCCGAGAGGCAGCAAAAGAGGCGATCTCAAGCGGAAACGACATCGTGGCTTCGGCATCGAACAACCCGAACATGCGAGCCGCCAACGGTTACGCACTCAATATCGCAGACGTGGACGTGGACCCGGACACCGGAAAGACAACCCTGACACGTTTCACGGCGTTCCAGGACGTTGGTAAGGCCGTTAATCCGGACGCCGTAGAGGGTCAGATACAGGGCGGTGCGGTGCAGGGCATCGGCTGGGCGATGAACGAGGAGTACGTGTACGACGACACCGGCGTGCTCCAGAACGCCAGCCTTCTGGACTACCGAATGCCAACGGCGCTGGACCTGCCACGGATCGACTGCGTACTCCTGGAGATCCCCGCAGACGAAGGCCCGTACGGAATCCGGGGCGTAGGCGAGCCGCCGATCGTTCCACCGGCCGGAGCAATCTCCAACGCCATCAGCGCCGCAATCGGCACCCGTATGACCCAGCTCCCTCTCAGCCCTGAACGAGTGTTCTGGGCGATGCGGGACGGCGGCAAAGACAGTTCCCAGGCGGCCGACTAAGAGTCCGAGAGCTAGGACCAAACCCGACGTATTCTTGAGCCCTAATCCCCGGGCTTACGTCCGAATATGGTCAGACCGTAAGTCTAGAAGTTAGCCGCAGACGACTCATGCTTCGAGCCTGAAAACACATCTATCTGTTCGCCAAGCCGAACATCCTTGAATCTGGCCTCGCCAAGGAACCATTTCCACTCTGCTTCCAGCAGAGCACCCGCGATTCAGCCAGACCACAAATCTATCTCGTCTTTGGCCGATTGCGGCACCTCGACGTGGAGAACGATGTCGCCTATATGAATACGGCCTCCGGGCTTCAGCACCCTGAAGATCTCCTTCATGGGCGTCAGGTTGATCACCCCGTTACTGATCATGACATCGGCAAAACCGTCGTCGACGGGAAGGGATTCGGCATACCCGAGCCTGAACTCGGCGTTGGTCAGTCCCATCTCTTCGACGCCTTCGGTCGCTTTGTCCATCATCGCCTGCGTCATATCGACGCCGATAACCGATCCGGAATGGCCGACCTGGCGCGCAGCCTGAAGCGAGTCGAATCCGGCACCGCTGCGGACATCGACAACCGCCTCGCCCGCGTTCAATCGTCTCTGGCTTAACGGGTTTCCGGTCCCCGCAAACGACTCGATAGCCGACTCCGGCAGACCATCAATATCTTCCGGCGTGTACGCCAACATCGCCGCAAGCGGCCGACCCGTACGGATGATGATTCGTGGCTCCTGCGGGCAAATACATGTGCGTAACACCTGCGAATTTATGCGCGACACCCGTGCCACTACCGGGCACACAATCATCTTCACCGTGACACCATCCGGAACCGATACGCGATCCCGCAAACGGGCTCTGGCAAAACCCACACCTCGTACTTAGTGGTCACCGGCGGGTCTTTTGAGAGAAGACCCGCCGGGATACCCCACAACGGGCCCGTCTTACGGCACTAAATGCCCCCGTAGCTTCACCATGTCAGACCAACTGGCTCAAAGTGCCGCGCAATCGTTGACACTTCGTAATTGCGCTCATAAAATCCAAACGCTTAGCACTTGAAACACTTGAGTGCTAATTCCGGTGGGAAACACAACGGGTTAATGGAAAGCGAATCAGCGCGTACCAGCCCACAACCGTTTTAAGAACGCCGGGCGTGCGGCAATTCGCCGAAAGAAATACTCGAATACATCAGGAGGAACCTAAGAGTGGCTGCAAAGGTCAAAATCAAGCCTCTGGCCGATCGAATCGTGATCGAGCCGAGTGAAGACGACGTCTCCCAGACGGCCGGCGGGATCTACATCCCCGACACCGCCAAAGAAAAGCCCCAGACGGGCAAAGTTGTTGCCGCTGGCCCCGGTCGGGTCACCGACGACGGCAAGACGATCGCACTGACCATCAAGGTCGGCGACTCCGTCATCTACTCCAAATACGCGGGAACCGAGTACACCGAAGCCGGAACCGAGTACTTGGTCGTTCGTGAGAGCGACATCCTCGCCACCATCTAGACCCCCCTCCTTCCAAGGAAGGATTAACAGCACGCCCCGCAAATAGCCGGGCGTCCCAAGAGGAAAATATGCCAGCAAAAGAACTTAAGTTCGCCGAGGATGCTCGGTCCCGATTGAAGATCGGAATCGACATGCTCGCCGACACCGTCAAAATTACGCTCGGCCCAAAGGGTCGCAACGTAATCGTTGACAAGAAATTCGGCCCGCCCCAGGTCAGCTCTGACGGCGTTTCTATCGCAAAAGAGATCGACCTGGCAGACCCCTTTGAGAACATGGGCGCACAGCTCCTCAAAGAAGCTTCCAAGCAGACCAACGACGACGCCGGTGACGGCACAACCACGTCCACGGTCCTCGCCCAGGCGATCATCAATGAAGGCTTCAAGAACGTCGCCGCCGGCTCCGACCCCATGGCCCTCAAGCGTGGACTCGAGCTCGGTGTCATATCCGTCCGCAAGTCCATATCCAAGCTTTCCACCCCCGTCGAAGGCAGAGACCAGATCGCACAGGTTGCGGTACTCTCCGCCCACGATGACAAGATGGGTAACCTCGTTGCCGACGTCATCGACAAGGTCGGCAAGGACGGCGTCATCACAGTCGACGAGTCCCGTGGACTCGAGGATGAAGTTGACTACGTCGAGGGAATGCAGGTCGACCGTGGCTACATCTCGCCGTACTTCGTGACCAACTCTGACCGCATGGAGGCAGCGTTGTCTGACGCCCTGGTCCTCATCACGGACAAGAAGATCTCCGCAGTCTCAGACATCCTCCCGGTCCTTGAGAAGGTCCTGAAGGTTTCCAAGAACCTCGTCATCGTCGCCGAAGACGTTGACGGTGAAGCCTTGGCCACCCTCGTGGTCAACAAGCTGCGTGGCACGCTCAACGTGCTGGCAGTCAAGGCCCCGGGCTTCGGCGACCGCCGCAAGGAAATGCTGCGGGACATCGCCATCCTCACCGGTGGACAGGTCATCTCCGAAGAAATCGGACGCAGCCTGGACTCCGCCGAGATCGAAGACCTTGGCCGGGTGAAGAGCATCGTCTCCTCGAAGGACGACACGACTTTCGTAGAAGGCGCCGGCGACTCATCCGAGATCGAAGGCCGCATCTCCCAGATCAAGGCCCAGATCGAAGAGACCACCTCCGACTACGACCGCGAGAAGCTCCAGGAGCGCATGGCCAAGCTCTCCGGCGGAGTCGCGATCATCAAGGTCGGCGCGTCAACGGAGATCGAACTCAAAGAGAAGAAGCAGCGTGTTGAGGACGCACTGTCCGCCACACGAGCAGCCGTTGAAGAGGGAATCGTCCCCGGCGGCGGCACGGTCTTGATCCGCTCATCCGTAGACCTCGCCAAGGTGAAGGCCAGCGGCGACGAGCAGACCGGCGTAGACATCCTTCGCCGAGCCTTGCTGGAGCCGATCCGAGTTATCGCATCCAACTCCGGTGCCGAAGGCGCTGTGGTCCTGGACGCCGTCGGTAAGGGCAAAGGAAACTTCGGTTTCGACGCCATGGATAACCGATACGGTGACATGATCGAGTTTGGCATCGTCGACCCGGCAAAGGTGACCAGAGCAGCGGTAGAGAACGCAGTCTCCGTGGCAGGAATGATCCTGACCACAGAGTCGCTCATCACCGAAACGCCTCAGGCCGAGCCCGCCATGCCCGGTGGCATGCCCGGCGGCGGAATGGACTTTTAGTCTCTCCAGACTAAAGTTTCCAGGGGCTCCCAAGAGTTCAAAGAAGAGGGGTCGGGCCGTCAGGTCCGGCCCCTCTTCGCGTTTACGGACAATCAAAAATCACAATCCAGTGACACAACACGAGGAACTCCCCCGGCTCGTTGCTACAATCCACACCACATGCAGCCGTTCCGATTCGTACACGCCGCCGACCTCCACATAGGCAGCCCCTTCAAAGGTCTGCTCAAGAACGAGCCACGAATAGCGCAACAACTCAAAGACGCCACATTTGAGGCTTACTCAAACCTGATCGACCTGTGTATCACGCAAAAAGCAGTCTTCCTGCTGATCGCAGGAGACGTGTATGACAGCGCCGATCGCAGCGTCCAGGCGCAGATGCGATTTCGGGACGGGCTGGCACGACTGGAAGAACACGGCATTCAGGCGTTCGTTGTCCATGGCAATCACGACCCGCTCGACGGCAGGTTGTCACGTATTCGCATCCCTGACTCGGCACACGTTTTCGGCCCGGAACCTGAATGGAAAACAGCGAGCCTCGGCGGATCGCCCGTAGCGCAGGTTCAGGGCATCAGCTACCCGACGCAGGAAGTCCACGACAATCTCGCACTCCAGTTCGCACCACCTTCGCAAGGCCTGTTTTCAATAGGACTCCTTCACTGCAACGTCGGCGGGATTGCGGAGCACGACAACTACGCACCCTGCACGGTCGATGATCTTTCCGGAACCGGGATCGACTACTGGGCGCTGGGACACGTCCACACTCGTCGGACCCTGAAGCACTCCGACCCCGTAATCGCCTATCCGGGCAACCTTCAAGGTAGGCACCCAAACGAGTCGGGAGCACGCGGTGCACTGATCGTGGATGTCGATGAAGCCGGGCGTACGTCATCACTTTTCGAGCCACTGGACGTTGTTCGATGGGAATCTATCGACGTTTCTATCGATGGTCTCGCCGACATTGACTCTTTGATGGACGCGGCACACGCCGCTATCGAACAGGAGCGCATTCAAGCTGACGGGCGGGGCCTCGTGTGTCGCATCTCGCTCACGGGTCGGGGACCACTGCATCACGACCTCTCGGCGGAGAACGCCATCACGGATCTGTCGGATGAGTTGCGAACCGGCTACACATCATCGACGCCGTTCATCTGGGTAGAGCGCATCTCGGATAGAACCGGGCCTCAGGTCGATATCGCAGCGCTCGCTGAACGCAATGACTTCGTTGGCGCAGTCATGAAACGCAGCATTGCCGCCCTTGAAGGAGATGCCACCGAGGGCGAGCTTCTCAGATCCCTTGAAGGCGTCTTAGGCCACAGGCGCTTCGCCGGAGTGCTGGACATGCCGGATGATCCGCAACTGGCAGAGATCA
>CAUZRH010000014.1:0-13654 GCA_963582115.1 Dehalococcoidia bacterium | reverse complement strand
CAAGAGAGAAATACGAGGCAGGTGTTTCCCCTCTTGCAATCAAGAGAGGGTGCAGGGTGAGGGGGACCGCGGTCAGGCGGTCAACACGCTAGCGCTTCTGACATTGCCCTGCGCTGAAGAGGGGGATAACTGGCCACGAGGACGTTGGACGGACAGAAAATTTACCTGTCATCCTGAGCTCGATTTAGGATCCATTTCTACGTCATAGTCGCCGGTCTCCGATCAGCCAGGCGATGAAAGGCTGTATCTGAACGGTGGAGTGCGATGGCCTGACCCTGAATCGAGTTCAGGACAACAATTGGTGTTGGGTGCCCATTCTCGGCGTCGTGATGAAACGTGATGAGCAAGCTCGCCCTTACAATTTCGGGACCTAAGTACGCTCTGCCTCATTCGTCTCTAGTAAAACATCGGATACAGCCCGATATCGGTCATATAATCGGCCCGTCCCACTTGTCGACCGACCACGAGTTCACACAGGAATACGTTACTTGACCACCGCAACCGATTGGTGCTCCAGGGCTGGAGCAACGATCGAGACCTTCAACCCGGTCGTTTGATTCCGATGTCATTCTTTTTCAAGTGCGTCTCATGTGGCACAGCGCAACCCGCCGAAATTGACCAACTGGCGTGTGATTCGTGCGGTTCCGTGATGGACGTGGCCTACGACGATCCTGCCGATGGGCATGCACCACGCCTCCCTCTGGCGCGACCGTCTGAACGGATGTCGTTGGGGGAGGGCATTACGCCCCTCGTGGCCATGCCTTCGATTGCGCGGTCGCTTGGGATAAAGCGACTTTGGGCAAAGTTGGAGATGATGGCTCCTACCGGTTCGTTCAAGGACCGCGGCTCAGCGGTACTGGTTTCGGCTGCTCTTGAAGCTGGAGTCAGGGAGTTTGTGGAGGATTCGTCCGGCAACGCCGGTGCGTCGCTGTCCGCATACGCCGCCGCAGCGGGAATAACCGCCCATGTTTTCTTCCCGGAAAGCGCCGCACAGGGGAAGGTCGACCAGATCGGCATATTCGGGGCGACACTCCACCCAACGTCCGGCCCACGTCAGGCGGCGACAGATGCCGCCGTGTCTTACTTTGCCGATAACTCGTTCCCGTATCTGTCGCACAATCTCAGCCCCTACTTTCTGGAGGGCATGAAGTCGTTCGCGTACGAGGTCGTGGGCTCCGACGCCGTCAGCGCCACGGACATCGTTGTACCGGTGGGTAACGGGTCGTTGCTGATCGGTATGTTCAAGGGCTTTGAGGAGCTCAGCGCATCTGGGCGAATCACCGTATCTCCCCGCCAGCACGCCGTTCAGGCCGACGCCGTGAAACCGCTTGTTGCGGCGTTGAATGACCAGGAATGGGCTTTCGATGCAGACCTGAAGACGGTGGCTAGCGGGATTTCGGTGTCGCATCCGCCGCGTTTGCAACAGTGCATTGACGTGGTCCGGTTATCAGACGGCAGCGGAATCGCAGTGGACGATGTGGCGATGCTGCAATGGCAGAAACGACTGGCATCGGAGGTCGGAATTTTCTGCGAGGCGACATCCGCAGCGGCGTTCGCCGGGCTGGAGGCGCTGGTGGCGACCGGCGTGATCAACGAAGAAGCGCAGGTCTTGATCCCGATTACGGGGTCAGGTCTCAAGGAACCACTGACGCTGGATTAATATCCCCGCTGGTCAGTCGCCCAACAACACGAAAGCAGACGTCTTTGGAAACTACACAACTCGGGAGAACCGGGGTCGAAGTCAGCCGACTTGGCTTCGGCGGTGCGCCAGCTGGACTGGCGCAGTATTTGGACGACTACGACCCAACACGCGATGCCGACCGTGAGGGCGTAGTTGCTGCAATACAGCGAGCCGTTGAACTGGGCATTACCTACTTCGACACAGCGCCGGGCTATGGCGGCGGTGCAGGCGAGTCGATCTACGGCGAGGGTCTTGAAGACGCACGCTCAGACCTGTTCGTGGCGACCAAGGTTTCAGGAAATGTCGAGAACATCCGCGAATCCCTGGAAACAAGCCTTAAGCATCTGCGAACGGACCACGTCGATCTCGTTCAGATCCACGGCAACTCTTACACCCCGGATCAGGTCGAAGAAACCCTGGGCTCTGGCGGAATTCTGGAGCAGTTGGAGCGGCTCAAAGACGAGGGCCTGACGCGTTACGTGGGATTCACCAGCGAGGACAACAACGCCGCCGTCTTCCAGTTCATAAACTCAGGCCGCTTCGACGTCATGCAGATCAGCTACAACCTGCTCCACCAACACCCGGCCGAATGGACACGACCGTTCGGCAGTCTGTTCGAGGCGCGGGGCGCTGGGGTAGGGACGGTGACCATGCGCACGCTGACCTCCGGCATTTTCCAGAAGTGGGTAGACACTGTCCGCCCGGGCGACGATTTTGACTACACGCCTTCGCTCTTACAGTTCGTCCTGTCGAATCCGCTTGTTAACGTGGCACTGGTTGGTATGCGAAGTGTGGACGAAGTCGGGCGAAACGTCGCCACGGTCATCGATCTCTCAGGGCGCGTTGACCACCAAGAACTGCACCGGAAGTACCCCGAGGGGTAACGGGTGGCCAAACACCCTCTCCCGGTCGGGAGATGCCCAAGTATGTCAAGGGTGAGGGGTGTGCCGATCCTAGATCGGTAAGTCGCCAGCGCGTACTGGTACAGAAAAGACCGTGACCGAAAGTTCCCGCCCTTCGAGAGCCTCAGGGTGGGTTTTCTCGCAGAACGAGGTGCCCGCGCGTCGATAAATGAGTGTTAGATACATGGCCCGAGGGCGTATTGCCATGTGCCCCTACGGTGTTGTCGCCGCTTATCCCGCCTGAGCCTCCACCAGCGCTGCCTTGAACCCGTCCAGCGATCCCTCAAGCACCCTGTCCTCCACGCAGAACGACAGTCGGAAGTAGCCCGGTGCGCCGAATCCACTGCCCGGCACCACCAACACCATCTTCTCCTGAAGCGTCCTTACGAACTCCACGTCGTCCTCTAGAGGGGACTTCGGGAACAGGAAGAACGCGCCACCGGGCTTCACCACGTCGTAGCCGATATCGGTCAGCGCTTCGTAGATGAAATCGCGCTTCTTGCGGTACACGCTCACGTCCACGGTGACGTCCTGGATACCGGCGACCACCCGCTGCATCAGGGCAGGGGCGTTCACAAATCCCAGCGTCCGTAGCGAGAACACCATGGCTTCCAGCATCTCGGCCTTGTCTGGGTAATCCGGGTTGATGGCTATGTATCCGATGCGCTCTCCGGCAAGGCCCAGGTCTTTCGAGTGCGAGGTGGCAACGATGGTCCGCGGGTGGTGCTTGAAGACGAACGGGTATGGCTCATCTGTGTAGATCAGCTTGCGGTACGGCTCGTCCGTGATCAGCGTAATCTCGGTGCCAAACTTAGCTTCCGCACCCCGAATCCGCACCCCGATCTCTGCGATGGTAGATTCGGGATAAATAACGCCTGTCGGGTTGTTGGGCGAGTTCATGATGACGGCCCTTGTACGTGACGTAATCTGCGCCGTGAGGTCGTCCATGTCCGGCATGAAATCGTCGTGGAAGCCCACCAGCTTGTGCACGCCGTTGTTGTGGCTGACGTAGTAAACGTACTCCACGAAGAACGGCGTAAGGATCACAACTTCGTCGCCGGGGTCCAGCAGGGAGCGCAGGATCCCGTGTAGCGAGCTGCTTGCCCCGCTGGTCATGATGATGTCGCCGCCCTCTAGAGGGACTCCGGACTCATTTGCCAGGTTCTTCGCCACCGCGGCACGGACCTCGGGGAAGCCAGGATTCGGCATGTATCGGTGCGTGCCCGGTGTGTCATCCTGGGCGAGCTTCAGGAGTTGATCACGGAACTCCTGCGGCGGCTCCAGAAGGGGATTGCCGAGGCTGAGGTCGAACACGTTCTCTGCACCGTGTTCGGCTGAGAGGCGGATTCCCTCTTCAAACATTCGGCGAATCCAGGACGCGCCTTCCATCTGGCCGCGTACCGCTTCAGAAACTGCCATCTGTGATCCTTTGCCGAGTGATTTCAGAGTAATTTTGGAGTGACGAGCGTATGCAAGGGCGGCGGCTATTATAAGTCGGCAACCTCGATATCACGCACAGGAGTCGAATTGACGTCAGACACAGGAGAACCGAATATCGACGCGCCCCGCCCTGTTGCGCTCATCACGGGTGGGACCGGGATGGTGGGCGGTGCGATCGCCCGGATGCTTCTTGAAAGGGGCGATCTGGTTCGAGTTCTGGTGCGCCAGCGCTCGGATTTGGCGTTTGAGATAGAAGCGCTGGGGGCCGAGGTAGTACTTGGTGACGTGACGGATCCAGGCACAATCCCCGGTGCGGTCCGGGGCTGTTCTGACGTCTATCACTGCGCGGCTCTGGTCGACCCATTCCACTGGAACCTTGACGATTTCGATCGGATTAACGTGGAGGGAACACGGAACGTTCTCGATGCAGCGCTAGCGTCCGGGGTACAACGATTTCTGCACATGAGCAGCATCGCCGCACTGGGCGCAGAGCCGGGCACAAGGGCGAATGAAAACACCGTTCCGTTTGGGAGTTGGAAGCCCGGGTATGGCCGTTCCAAGTGGCGATCTGAAGAACTGGTACGTGCAGCGGCAAGTGACATGCACGTGGTGTCAGTCAATCCGGCCATCGTGTTTGGACCGGGAGACCGCCATTTTGTGCGATTGATAGATGCCTTCGTGCGCGGCCGCCTGCCTGTCATCGCTTTCGCCATGAGGCCGATGCCTCTCATCTACGTGGACGACGTCGCCCGTGGCAGCCTTCTTGCGATGGAGCAGGGGGAAAGCGGAAGTCGATACATACTCGCCCAGCCGACCCTCACGGTCGGCGAGTTTTTTGCCGAACTGGCCGAGGTCTCCGGTCGCCGTCCGCCCTGCGTCAGGCTGCCCGACTGGCTCGCAATCGCCGGAGCGATAGCGTGGTCCGGAGTGTCTCTGGCACGAAAGCGGCGTCCGCCCATAAGCTCATTCCGCATCGGTCCAGCGGAGTTCGATGGCGGGCGTGCCACCAGAGAGCTAGGGCTTGAGTACACGTCATTCCCGGACGCTATCGACACCACATTAAAGGCGTTGAGTCAGGGCAACTAACCCTTACGGCGGAACCGCCAGGGGCGTTGCTTGTCGGGTCGATTTCCCGGGTTAAACGTTCGGGAATCAGAACGTTTAACCCGCTTCTCTTTCGGCTTCATCACGACGTATGTACCGGCGATCTTATCGTGCCAGCCCTGTCGTTTGGGATCGACTGATATCCATGCCAGCCCCAGTCCAAGCGCTGCGCTTGCGACGAGCCGCCCGACCATCTCTCTGGGGATCGCTACGGCGACCCCGGGAACATGTCCCTCATCGTCCACAACGATGATTCCTGCGACCATCTTGCCCGGCGTCTGTCCCTTCAACCCGGTGAAGAGAATCAAGTATCCGAACAGAATCCCCAAGTCTTGCGGCGCTGTCTCTGCACCGGCGAACACATTGTTGCCGGTCACCCGGTTCGCTAACAGGACGATTGCGAGCAGTAGCCCTATGTCGATAGCGGACGCGTACATACGCCTGTAGGTGTGGGCGTAGTCGAACGGATATTTGGTGCGTTCGGGCGAGTCGTCGCTAGATTGATCTTCGGGTTTAGAGGACATTAATAAGAATGATACGCGTAACTCCGGGCTGTGGGCGTATCGCGTTGACCGGCAATCCTCGCGTCCTTACGATGCCCAACAGATTCTGATGAGTACAAACATCGGGCGGCGACCAATCCTGCTGAGATGGGATCATTGATCGCACCCGAGCGAAAGGACTCTTGATGCGACTAGAGAACAAGGTTGCTTTGATCACGGGCGGCGGATCCGGCATCGGTGAAGCATCGTCTGAACTGTTTGCGCGTGAAGGTGCGGCAATCGGCGTGTGTGACGTGAACGCAGGCACCGCTGAGTCGGTGGCGGCTCGTATTAGAGACGCGGGCGGCCGGGCGATCGCGCTGCAGGCGGATGTCACGAGTAGGGGCGACGTAGAGCGCGTCGTAGCCGGCGTAGTTGCGGAGTTTGGACGGTTGGACATCCTGGTGAACTCGGCGGGTGTTTCAGATCGCGGCGCTCCGGCTGATTACGACACAGACCAGACGTGGAAGTGGGTAATGGACATCAACGTGAGCGGGACGCTGCTGCCATGCCGCGTGGCGGTCGAAGAGATGCGAAAAACCGGTGGCGGGTCGATCATTAACTTGAGCTCGATATACGGGTTGGTCGGGCGTACAGCATGGCTGGGTGATGGTTTTAGCGCTTACGCACACTCAAAGGGCGCAGTGCTGCAGATAACTCGTGATCTGGCGGTCAAAACGGCGCGAGAGGGTATTCGAGTCAACGCCCTCTGCCCCGGCTTCGCTCACACAGCTCTAACCACCGGATTGCGTGAAAATCCGGAGCTACTTGCCCGGATGGAAGAGGCCCACCCGATGGGCCGGCTTGGTGAGGCGATAGAGATCGCCAACTGTGCGCTTTTCCTAGCCTCAGATGAGGCGTCCTTCGTTACGGGGACCGCCCTGAGTGTCGATGGCGGATACACGGCTCAATGACCGAGAGTCCCGAAAATCGACTTCCAGAAGTTCTTTCCAGCATCATGCCATATGACGATGGGTGGGTGAAATTGAAGAAGGACGAACTGCGTTTTTCGGACGGATCAGAGGGACCTCGTGTGTGGATGGAGCTGCAGTTTCCGTTCGTCTGCAACATCGTGCCGGTGCTGCCGTCTGGAGACATCGTATTCGTCGAGGTTTACCGCCACCCCGTCAGGCGCTGGATGTTGGAGTTGCCGGGAGGTCTTGGCGAAGAGGGTGAAAAGAGCCCGGAGGTATCGGCCCTCCGGGAGTTGAAAGAAGAGACCGGTCTTGATGCCAATGGATTCAAACGAATCGGGCTTGTGAATGTCGATCCGGGCATTCTCTCGCACGACACCTATGTATTTCGAGCTTCGGACTGCACAGGATGGGACGCCAGCCACAGAGATTCAGCTGACCAGATAAGGGGCGTGATCAGCCTATCTCTGGCCGAAGTGGAACGGCGGGTCGCCGAAGGGGAGATAGTCCACGGCCCGACGCTGATAGCGCTGTACCTGGACAAATTAGACCGAGAGCGAACGAGGTAGGGGAGCGTCACGTTAATGGAGGACCATCGCCTAACTCAATGGGGCGCAACGCGACGGCACTTCACACACAACAAGTCATCCTGAGTCGAGGCGAAGGATCTCACCGGTAGCAGAGCGCAAGTAGATCCGTCGTCCAGCGGCGAGATCCTTCGTCGCAAGCTCCTCAGGATGGCTTGCTCGGCAAGGGCCATAAGTCCGCTCGAAGAGGTGCCTCAAACCAACAACCCCGCAGCCAGACCGCCTATTCGTACGAAAACCTCGCCGCATCAAACTCAGCGGGAATCGGATCACGTCCGGCGTCGCCGGTTATCGCTCCTGCGACCATTCGTCCCATCACCGGGCTAAGGAGGATGCCCTTCTTACCCGCGCCGTTGGCTGCAAAAAGGCCATCGTAAGCGGGCATAGCACCAAGGATCGGCATCTCGTCCGGTGTCACCGGCCGTAGACATGCCGTGTGCTGCACAATCTCAGCTGTCTCCAGTGCTGGAGCAAGCGCAAGAACCCCGGCCATGATCGAATCACGAGCTGATGTCGACGGCCTGTCATCAAAACCTGCGTCTTGTTCAGTTGAACCGACCCAGACAAGACCATCGGGTTTGCGCGCTATATAGTGGGCCCCCAGCGAAATCCGGTGGACAAAGTCACGCCCAGGGAAACGCACCCGTAGTATTTCGCCCTTCTTAGGCTTCACCGGGAAATGTGGCAGGCCCTCGGTCTCGTCGCCAGACCACGGACCTGTCGCCAGCACCACAGAGCCACCCGAAACCTCGCCCCCGTTGCCAAGCCTCACACCTGTAACCCGCCCGCCGTCACGCAACAGGCCGACCACATCGCCCGGGATGTGGTCGCCGCCGGCGCGCTCAAACGCCGTGACCAGGGCAAGGGTGTATTTATACGAATCGACCTCGAAATGACTCCGCTGTATCAATCCCCCGGCTATGTCCCCGGTAAGAGACGGCTCCTCAGCGCGTACACCATTCGCGTCTATCAGATCGGCCTCAAGATCCTCTTCCTGTTGCCATGCGAGAGCAGCCTGAAGCCCTCGAAAGCCGTCATCATCGGTGGCGAGGTCTATCGACCGAACCGCCCGGAGCTCGATGTCTATGCCGGTGGCGTCCTCAAGTTCAGGGGCAAGTCTTTTGTGCAGAGATATGCCACGCTTGGCGTGCTGTAACGTCGGGCCAGGAATTCCTGCTCCCATGGTAGGAAACAACCCTCCGTACGCAAAGCCGCTCGCATGGCTGGCGACCGAATCACGTTCGATCATCGTGACCCTCACGCCACGCTTTACAAGCTCATACGCAACCGAAGCTCCGGCCGCCCCCGCCCCAACAACGATCACCTCGGAGCCAATGCTCACAGCAGGCCTCGTTCTACCCGCGCTCCGCCCTGATACACGTCGACAACGTTCCAGTGGGACTTCAGGTCATGTGAGGGATCGCCTTTTACCACCAGCAGGTCAGCGGCCATTCCAGCGACGAGCCGCCCCGAAATATCGCCCATGCCTATCGAATCTGCAGACCCGGATATCCCGGACGCCAACGCCTCGGGTGCAGACAGACCGGCATCAGCCAGCATTAAGACCTCGTGCACAAACTCACCCGGAGCGTAATCACCCCACGGCGAATCTGACCCTGCGGTCATATTCACCCCAGCCTCCATCATGCGCCCGCAGGCTTCCATGCGATTGTCCAGACCGCGCCGACGCTCATCCAGCGACTCCTGGAGCGCCGGTGGTGCATCGCCAGCCGATTCAATGTTCTCGGCCAGTCGCTGGATACCCGCCTGAACGACATAAAGTGTGGGGTCCACCGAGGCGTCGGCCTCCAGCAGACGATCCACCAAGTCTGGACGGTACTCGTAACGTCCAGCTGAATCTTCAAATACGCAATGGACGGTCATGTCCACGTCGGCGTCCTCGATGTCTGGGTTGCCCTCGCCGTCCAACATTCGAGACGCGGTCAGAAGGGTGTAAGGGTCATTGTTCGCCGATGCTGATGCCATGCGGCGCTACTCCCATTCAATGCCAAGATCATGGAGGTCTGATTCAATATCTGCGACGGTCGTGAAGCGCAGTGCTTTTATACCGATCGTTTTCGCCGACTCAACGTTACGTTGATTGTCGTCTATGAACACTATCTGTCCGGGTTCGACGGCGCATGCATTGATCAGATCGCGATAGATGCGCAGGTCGGGCTTCATGGAGCCGACCTCAAACGACAGCACTTTTGGCCCGAACAGGTCCGTTACCGGTACCGAAGCACGGATCTCATCCCAGTGCGCCCCGCTCGTATTGCTGCAACAGCCTAGCTTGAACCGCGGCGCGAGTGCTCGAACGATATCGAACATCGGCTCATGGGGCGTCAGGACCGAGGTGAAAATAGTCTTGAACTCGGCGTCATCCATGTCCAACTCCAGTTCGGAGCGGATCATGGCGGAATACTCATCCCAAGTCTGAGACCCGGACTCAAGAGGTAGTTTTCGTTCCGGCGAGAACATTGCCGTGTTGACGTCAGCTTCGGTCAACGCGGTGCGCTCCGAAACTACGCGCACCGCAACCGATTCATCCACCAGTGTCAGGACCTGTCCCAGGTCGAAAATGACATGGGATATCCCAGTCACTTTCGGCATTTCCGGCATTAGTAGACGACCGGCATTCCCGGAGTCTGGACTCGGATGCTGTAAACGGACGTCCGGGACGTAAAGACCAGCGTCTTTCGGTCGTCGCCGATGAAGCCCAGGTTGGCGGGCAGCTCCGGTGCTTCAAGCACGCCAATTTTCGTGCCGTCTGATGAGAATACCCAGCCGCCGCCATTGCCGGTGCAGAAGACGTTCCCTGACTCATCAACCTTCACGCCATCCGGGACACCGTCCACTGTTCCGTTCGGGCCGTAGGGGATGTCGGCGAATCTCTCGCCCTTGCCGAGAGAGCCATCGGATTTAACCTCGTACACGTTTAGATACGGGTTGGTCCGCGTGTTGGAGACGTAGAGCTTGCTTCCGTCTGGCGAAAGTGCAAGTCCGTTCGGGAACTCGTTGTCATCCGCCTCCATTGTCACCTCGCCATCCGGAGTAATCCGGTACACACCGGCGAAGTCCAGTTGACGACTTTCAGGTGCTACGGCCCACGGCGGGTCGGTGAAGTACACCGTGCCATCAGGGCGGGCGATCACATCGTTGGGAGAGTTCAGGCGAAGCTTATTCCAGCGCTCGGCGATGATCTCGATACGGCCGCTGTCTTTGTGCGTCCGCGTTAGGCGCCGGTGGCTTCCCTCGCACATGAGAAGGTTGCCCTTGTTGTCCAGGGTCAGGCCATCCCCGGAACCGGTCTCACGACGAACGACCTCGGGCTCCCCTCCAGGTTTCATCCGCAGCAACAGATTTACGCGAATGTCGACAAAATAGAGGTATCCGGAGTCCCATACGGGGCCTTCGGTGAATACGTATCCGGTCGCCATCTGCTCGAACTCTGACCCAGATTCGACGATGTTGCTGAGGTCGCCTGCCATTAAGTACTCCCACGTTGAATGTTGCGTGCGGACGCGTTGTCCTAAACGAACCGGATTATGCGGCGGAGCGAACCTACTTGGAAGGGCCGAGCGTGTCAATCAAACACGAGCGCGGAAGTGGCTTTCTGTCCATCCGATTTGCTACGCGCTCCCGAAACGCTACGTCTTCAGGGAAGGACCGGCGAGCGGGATCTCGAACGTGAATGTGGTACCGGAGCCGGGAACGCTTGTGAGGCCGATCTGGCCGCCGTGGACTTCGATCAGCCGTTTCACGATCGTCAAACCCAGTCCTGCGCCCCCGGTTCCGCGATTTCGAGAAGGATCAACCCGATAAAAACGGTCGAAGACGTGAGGTAGATCTTCCTGCGATATGCCAGTGCCCGTGTCCGAAACGGTGATGAGCGCCAATCCCGGATTTTCTGATTCCAGGACCACACTCACATGCCCGCCATCTGGCGTGTGGGTGATGGCGTTTTCGACCAGATTCGATACGACTTGTCTGATGCGAGTCGGGTCCATCCGCACGCCCGGCATATCGGACGGCGTGGTCACATTAAGCATTACAGAACTATCAACCACTCGCGTCCGGAAAGCCTCAGTGGCGTCGCGGACTAGAGTGGAGAGATCGGCCTCGATCAACTCAAGCCGTAGGCTCCCTGCTTCGACCAGTGCGAGCAGACGAAGATCTTCAACAAGCGCACCCAGATGCTTCGTCTGAGAGTAGATTGTGTCGATCGTCCGCTCATCGGCATCCAGAACGCCGTCCTTGATTGCCTCCATGTAGCCCTGAATGTTGGTTAACGGGCTTCTGAGCTCATGCGCTATGTCTGCCACAAGCCGTCGACGCTCTGATTCGGCGTCTTCCAAAGCGCCCGCCATGTCGTTGAAAGCGATTCCAAGGTCGCCAAGTTCGCTACCGGCGCTTGCCTCAACGCGCTGTGACAGATCACCCTGGGCCAGGCCTGAAGCGGCGATGCTCAACTCGTGGACCGGTGCAAGCGCACGTCGTGTAGTGAAGGTGACCATTCCGATTCCCGCTGCTGCGGCTGCGATTCCGGACCAGAGCAAGGATCGGTTGAATGCAGACGCCAGCTCGGACAGTTGTGGCTCTGCGGCCAGAACAATCTCGGGGGCTATCGTGCGGTCGTCATCCTCTTCGTCATCGTCGATGTTATCCGCGTCACGGCGTGGTGGTGGGTGCTGACTAAACCCGGTGATTCCTTGTCCGCTTTGCCGACGCGCAAACTCACGAATAAATGAAGACCGGGAGCCGGGCGGCGCGACAAATCCTTCACCTCTTTCGATAAAAAAATTACCCATCGTGATCCCTCCGACGACCACCGGTCGTTGGAGGAAATACTGAGATATCAATGGGTTCCCGTCGAACGCCGAGTGGGAGTCTCCGACAATGAACCCGCCCTCGTCTTCGATGACGATTCGCCAGTCGTAGAGCCGTGATACCTGTACAAGCGCGTCCTGAACCCCGTCCCAGCCATCATTCTGGTTGTACGAATCGGAAACAACCTGATCAAGCCGGTCGGCGCGCGCCTCCGACAGCTCATCGCTGAATGAGTCGATCCTGCGTTCAGTGGTGGCGTAGGTAATGGCGCTTACGGACAGCAGGGCACCCGCCAGGATCAACGTGAACCCAAGCGTCAGCCTGAACTGAAGGGACCGTGCGCAGCTAGGCATCGCCAAACCTGTATCCCATCCCGTAAACGGTGTGGACAAACCGCCGTCCGGCGGAGTTTTCCAGTTTTCTGCGGATGTTGGAGATGTGCGTGTCCACGGTCCGGTCCATCCCGTCGTAGTCAAATCCGAGGATCTTCTCGGTGATGCTGTCTCTGGATAGGATCTGGCCGATATTCAACATCAGGTAGGAAAGCAAACGCATCTCGGTGGCAGTGAAACGGAGCATTGCCCCGTTAACCTTGACCGACCCGGCACGCATGTCGAGCTCGATCGGCCCAAACGTCTGGATCTTTTCCGCGTCATCTATATTTTCTTTTGGAGACGTCCGCCGTAATACGGCGCGAATCCGGGCAGCCAGCTCACGGGGTGAGAAGGGTTTTGTGACGTAGTCATCTGCACCACTGTCCAGACCGGTCAGTCGATCGGTTTCCTCAACGCGTGCGGTCAGCATAATGATCGGTACGTCGGACTCAGCACGGAGCCTTTCGCACACGGCGAGCCCGTCCATCCCCGGCAGCATCATGTCCAGCACCACCAGACGTGGCGACTCGGTCAACGCCATCTCAAGACCGTCGATGCCATCTCCGGATTCGATCACGTTGTGGCCGTCACGCTCCAGGTAAAGTCGGATTAGCCTAACCGTGTCGGGATCGTCCTCGACTACGAGGATGGGCCTTTCCGATTCGGTCGACTGATTAGAGTCAGACATAGAGCTGCCCACGACTGTTTGCGCCTGTGCCATGTGAAAAATCCTGCTGCCCGAGTTTAGAGGCGTTAGAGCTACTTCAGGTTGATCGGTTCGGTGTCGCCGCTGGATTCCGGCGCGGGCGATGGGAAGTTGTGGAAGCGCTCGAAATTCCCGAATCCCCGAAATCCCTGGGAGCCGTGATCATCATGTCCTCTTCCACCAGGTAAGAAGAAACCGGCCCCCGCGTCTCCGAAATCAAACTCAAATCCATCTCCATCAAACTGGAAGAAACCACCCTCGGGTAGATTGAAATCTGGGATGTCCCGGAAATCTGGCAGGGCCGGAATATCTCCCATCTCCATATCTTCCCGAAACTGCTCAAGTCGTTCCCTGAGCCCATCCCTAAACACTTCAGGGTCTAGCCCTTCACCGTCATGGTCAAATCCGTGGAATCCGCCGCCGCCGAACGGGACTATGCCCTCCAGCGAACGTGCGGTTTCAGGTACCAGTTTATCGGCGGCATCCGGGCGGTCGTCTAGCCATGCCTGGATGGCATCAGCTTCGTCCTGCGTGAGTGTGCCCGCTTCTACCAGCCGTGCTAGTAGTTCAGGGC
>CAUZRH010000013.1:0-14778 GCA_963582115.1 Dehalococcoidia bacterium | reverse complement strand
GTCCACAACCTTCGCCACGTTTTCTCGACCACCCAGTTCATCAAACAAACGCTTGCGCGTGCCGGGCCCGCCAAGAGTGGGCATACCGACCGACCCGACGTTCAGAACCGGCAAACCCAGAGACGCGAGGGGAAGGTCTTGTGTGCCTTGGGAGCTTGGCTCGTCGCCAGAACTCCCAGAAGCATCACCCGTCTCAGGATTCATTTCGTCAGGTCCGTCAATCATCCAGTCGATTCCTCAAATCGGCGAATCGGTCCCACCCAACAGCGCTAAACACCCCGGTAGAGGTCACTCCGACACGATCGAAAATAGACGCCGTATTGCGGCCAAAATAATCACCTTGTGGGGCCTATATGGCGTATTGCTTTAGCAGATTTCGGGCGATTACCAGACGCTGAATCTCTGACGTGCCTTCGCCGATGATCATCAGCGGTGCGTCCCGGTAAAACCGTTCCAGCGGGAGATCCTTGATGTAGCCGTAACCGCCGTGAATGCGCATGGCATCCATCGTCACCTCGGCGCAGATTTCAGATGCATACAACTTCGCCATCCCGGCTTCTAGGTCGATCCGTGCTCCGCTGTCCTTCTTAGCCGCTGCATCGTAGGTCATAAGTCTTGCAGCGTGGATCTTGGTCGCCATGTCCGCAAGCATGTTCTGAATCGTCTGTCGCTCGGCGATCTTCTTGCCGAAAGTCTCGCGTTCCTGGGCGTACTTGATCGAAAGCTCAAACGCTCCCGTCGCTACACCAACAGCGCGGGCGGCGATGTTGATACGTCCCGTCTCCAGCGCCTCCATTACGTGGTAGAAACCCTGGCCTTCCTCTCCGCCGACCAGCAGATCCGCCGAGACCCGGTAGTCATCGAAAATTAATTCCGACGTATCGACGCCGCGGTAGCCGAGCTTGTTCAGGTCACGGCCCGCAGTGAAACCCGGTCCTTTCTCTGCGATGAACGCGCTGATCCCGCGATGCTGCGGCTCCATATTCGTGTCGGTCTTCGCAAGAAGAAGGAAGACATCACCAGAGCGTCCGTTGGTGATGAACAGCTTGTTTCCGTTCACGACGTACTCTTCGCCATCCTTGACCGCCGTCGTCTGCATGCTGGCGACGTCACTTCCGCCGCTTGGCTCGGTCAGCGCCAGCCCGCCCCGCTTCTCGCCAGTCGCAAGCTTCGGCAGCCACTCTCTTTTCTGTGCTTCGGTCCCTTTATTGACGATCGCCGCTGTAAGAATCGAATGGGTGCCTATCGGCGCACTGATCGACATCCAGCCCTTGCAGAGCTCTTCGAACACCATCGCGTACGTGGTGTAGTCCAGTCCCAGGCCGCCGTACTCCTCGGGTATGGTGATACCAAAGAGCCCCATCACCTTCATCTGTTCGACCAGCTCGGTAGGGAAGGTGTCGTTCTCGTCATGTTCCGCCGCCTGGGGCACAACGTCCTTCTGGACGAACTCCCTGACGGTGGCGACTATTTGACGGCGTGCTTCTTCAAGTTCGGCGGTGGTCATGTTTGATCCTGTTTGATTTGAATGGGTGCTACGAGATTTCGTACCGGAATTGTGCGTCTCAATCGGGTGCGGGACAAGGTGTCAGTTCATCTCATCACATTCCAACGTGGCCCTGATGCCCCGATTTCGATTAAATTCCCCATAAATGTGGGCGTAGCACTATAGAATCCCAGCTCATGGTGACAAACGAGGTGGAACGCCTTCTCAGCAAATTCGATCCCGGGACGCTTCTGCGTCCTTCAGTCGATATCCCGAACTCTGTAGATCTGTCGCGAGCAATTGCGCGGTTGTCTGGAGACACTCAGGTAACGTCCGGTAGCGGCTCAGTGTCTGAAATATCGAACCTTATCGGCGCATCTGAGCACATCATTTTCGTCGTGGTCGATGGACTCGGCATAAGCCTTCTTGAGACGCTTCCGGAAGAATCGTTCCTACGACGCAACCTCGCACGTGAGCTTCGTTCCGTCTTCCCCTCCACCACTGCCGCCGCACTGACCACACTGGCGACCGGCGCTTGGCCGTCTGAGCACTCTGTCATCGGATGGTGGACCCACTTCACGGAGATTCCCGGCCCAGCGACTGTCCTACCGTTCACAAATCGCGTGACCGGCGCGCCGCTGGCGCAACACGGCATAGACGCCCGGTCAGTGTTCCCTCTCCCTTCGCGGTTGTCCTCTTTCAAGAGGAGCGCCATCGGCATACTTCCCGCCAATCTCGTGACCAGCATCTACTCCGGGTACTCGCTGGGAAGCGCAGCCCGAAGGGGCTATAGCTCGATCCCCGAGGGCGTGGACAACACCCTGACCCGCCTTGATGCCACAAGCGGTCCGTCTTACACATACCTCTACTTTCCGCAGGTCGACTCAGCCGCGCACACCAGCGGAGTCGGCAGCGAGGCCACCCGTATGGCGCTGGCGAACGTGGACAGCGCGCTAGAACGCCTGTCACGCGACATGCCGGGCTCGTCCAAACTGGTCATAACTGCGGATCACGGTCACCTGGACGCGTTTCCAGCGGAGCCGATGCTGATCAGTGGCGACGACGAGATAGGCGGCATGCTCCGGTACGCTCCCGCCGGGGATGCTCGGGTGAACTATTACCACGTGCGCGAGGACTCGATAGGCCGATTTGCCGACGCCTACACACAGCGAATGCCGGAACAGGTCGTACTGCTAACGCCTGAAGAAGTTCAGGACCTGGAGCTACTGGGACCAGGCGAGATTCCTTCCCTTACGCGAGCGCGCATGGGGGATTACATAGCGATCTGCATGGACGCGTCCGTCTTTGCATGGTCGGCCGCCGGCGCAGACGGGCCGGACACGTCACGACTGGTTTCGCACCACTCCGGGTTGTCTCCGGACGAGGTTCGCATCCCTCTGATCATTTCTGGCTAAGTACGCTGATTACTGGCGGACGCTGTCCTTACTTGCCAATTCCTAGGATTTGCGGGCGTTTTCGGGCTTTGGATGGTACCCATCCGTGATATTCCCTATGCCCCGGAGCACATACCCGGTGACACCTATTGCCATAGCGATCTGAAGCGTTGTGAATCGCGTATGCCGGGTTTGGGTGCATCTCACGCTGCCCACAACGGGTAGCTCTGTAAGACTTCAAATCAGGCCACGGAACTCGCCCAACAAACCGCTTAATCGCGCTTCAGGAGTTACTCAACATATGCGACAGGAGTTCGTAAACCCCTTCCTCACCGCCGCCCAGCACGTCTTTGAAGTCGAGCTTGGCCAGGAGCTCAAATTTGCTGGAGCGCGAGCGACCGAGGACACGATCACTAGTGAAGACATCACAGCCTTTATTGGCGTGACAGGCAGGCTTGAAGGCAACGTCTTCTACGGATTCAAGCGAGCGGTGGCACGGTCAATTCTCACCATCATGCTTGAGAAGCCTCCAGCCGGAATGGACCAGATGGCCCTCTCCGCACTCGGTAAAATCGCCAACATGATCACGGGAAATGCCGCCATCGGCCTTGCCGGAGCCGGTTTCTCTACCGGCCTTACCCCTCCCACGCTGATCCAGCCAAAGGGAAGCAAGTTCACCGCCCTGGGTTGCCCACAGATTGTGGTCGATCTCGAGAGTGAATGCGGCCCGTTCCCCGTACGCATCAGCCTGCGTAAGAACGAAGACCAGCTCGCCGCTTAACAGCGACTCTGGCCCGGGTCATTTCGCCCGAGTCATTTCAAGTGCCCATCTGGGAAGCCACAAGGGCCACCCACTTGACATTTCCGCCCTCCGGCTGCCTCGCCAGCCCGGCCGGAGGGCGGTATCCTCCGGTTCTACAGATCGACCCTCCACGCACTTCGTGTGCTCACATGGTCGATCTTTCTTTCCCGTCATCTGCCCGATAATCTGGCAGCCATCTGACAGAACAAGAACCTCCGGGGGGCACATGCCGAAATCGCCGGACCCAACGAGTACGCCCAAACATCCAGATCAAATAGGCCAATCGGACCGCGAGCGGTTCGTGAATACCGCCGCCCGCCTCGCCGCAGAGGTGTACGACTTTCACGAGCGCTGGGCGCTGGAGTCAGGCACGCCTCTAGAGGTGATAATCAAGCGCACCCCCATGCTGGATGAAGAGGTGGGCGAGCTAAAGGAAGAGGTCGAAAGGCCGGATTCCGAGTTCGATGAAGCGGCTATGGCAGAGGAGGCGGCGGACGTGCTATTCGTGGCCCTTGGCCACATGGAGCAGCTTGGCTCGGTTGGACTTAGCGGCATGGATGCGGTGACGTCGAAAAACATCGCCAAGACAACAAAGTCCCACTTCAAGCACCCCGTGTCCGGCAAAGTGACGCGAATCGGCCGGAAAGACTCGCCCCAGACCGACCAGACTGAATCGGGGGCACGGTCATGAAGATCTCCGGTATCGAGATATTCGAAATCAACCCGGTCGAGATCTCCGGCCCCGGAAGAACCTGGCTGTTCGTTCGGGTCGACACCGATGAGGGGATCAGCGGCTGGGGCGAAGCGACCAACTCCGGGGCAGGCTCCAACACGCTTATCAAGACGGCGATCGATCTCATGACGCCGGACCTTGTCGGGGAAGATCCAGCCGATATTGAGCGTCTCTGGCACAAGATGTTCCGACGCTTCAGCTATCTGGGTTCCCGCGGGCTTCCGACGGCAATGACCGCAGGCATCGATATAGCGCTGTGGGACATCAAAGGCAAAGCAACAAATCGCCCGGTTTACGACCTCCTGGGCGGTCGTTTCCGTGACGAAATTCGCCTCTACGCCAACTCATGGTTCCACGACTGCGAAACACCGGACGACTACGCCCGCGCTGCCCGCGAACGGGTGCTATCTGAAGGGCACACCGCCCTGAAGCTGGACCCGTTCAGGGAGATGAAGGCGACCCACCACATGTTCTCCGACGGCCAGATCTCCCCCGACGGCGAGCAAGAGGGCTACAACATCGTCACCGCAATCCGAGAAGTGGTCGGGCCGAAGCACGAAATCCTGATCGACGCACACGGCCATTTCAACGTGCCAACAGCGATAAGACTCGCCAACAACCTGTATGAGCAGTCAAACATCGCCTGGTTTGAGGAACCGGTGCCGCCCGAGTCGTTCGAAGCCTTGAAACAGGTGCGGGAACGCACAAACGCCCCACTCTGCGTAGGCGAACGACTCTATACACGCTTCGACTTCGTGCCGCTGTTCAAAGACCGACTTGTCGACTACGTGATGCCGGACACCGTCTGGTCCGGCGGCATCTCCGAGATCAAGCGAATCGCCTCGATGGCGGAAGCGCACTACATCCCAATATCGCCACACGCCGTCCCGTCAGGCCCGCTCTCGCTCATCGCCTCAGCCCACGCCATGACGAGCGTCCCAAACTTCTACCGGCAGGAGCACGGGATACGAGCCATACCTTTGCAAAACATGCTTCTTTCCGAGCCAATGAACATCGCCAACGGAGTAATCAAGCTCAACGGAAAGCCCGGACTCGGCTACGAGATGAACGAGGACGAACTACGCTCCCGCGCGGTGGAGTAGCTTCGAAAGTCCAGCACCAGCGTCCTGAGGCTCTCGAAGGATCGGCTCTTGTAACAACGCACTGCACGGCAGACTAACCACCCAAATTCAGAGTCAGTAGGCGTACCCTCTGCGGCGACACCCCTATAATCCGATCAAAAATAAATCCCCACATATGGGGTCGGAGCCATCCATGAAGATCACCAAAATCACCCCGTACCTCGTCGCGAACGACACCCGGAGCGGAGCCAACAAAAGCCTCGGTTGGAACTGGCTCTTCGTGAAGATCGAGACCGATCAAGGCATCACCGGCTGGGGCGAATCCGGCGTTCAGGCGCGAGGAAGCGGCCCTGCGATGGTTGAGGCCGTGAAGCTGGCATCCGAGTCCCTGATCGGCGAAAACGCAGCCGACATCGAACGTCTCTGGCACAAGATTTACCGCAACTTCAGCTACCTCGGCTCCCGCGGATTCGGCACAAGCCTCGTCGCCGGATTCGACATCGCCCTGTGGGACATCAAAGGCAAAGCGGCGGGGATGCCGGTTTACGACCTGCTGGGAGGCCGATTCCGAGACCCGGTGCGCCTCTACTGCAACGTCTGGTTCCAAGGCTGCGAAACGCCGGAAGAATACGCAGCAGCAGCCCAAACAAACCTGCTCGACCTTGGCCATGAGGCATGCAAACTGGACCCGTTCAAGGAGATGCTGCCCTACCACACCATGTACCAGGACGGGCAGATCAGCGAGGCCGGCGAACAGCAGGGCTACGACATCGTCGCCGCCGTTCGTGAGGTCGTCGGGCCCAAGTTCGAAATCCTGATCGACGCACACGGCCACTACAACGTCCCGACCGCCATCCGACTGGCCAACAACCTGTATGAACAGTCAAACATCGGCTGGTTCGAAGAGCCCCTCCCGCCTGAGGGAACAAAGGCCCTGAAGCAGGTCCGGGATAAGACCAACGCCCCCATCTGCATCGGCGAACGACTCTTCACACGTTGGGACTTTCTGCAGGTCTTCGAGACAGGAGTCGCCGACTACATCATGCCGGACACCGTCTGGACCGGCGGCATCTCAGAGATCAAGAAGATCGCGACCATGGCCGAGGCGTACTTCATCCCCATCTCCCCACACGTCGTCCCCGGCGGCCCGATCGAACTCATCGCAGCGGCGCACGTAATGAGCACCGTGCCCAACTTCTACCGACTCGAGCACGCCCAGTCGTTAATCCCCGCCCACAACGACCTGCTGCAAGAGCCATACGTCATCAAAGACGGCGCGCTCCACCTGACCGACAAGCCCGGCCTAGGCTTCGATATTGACGAAGAAAAGGTCATTGCGTCGTCAATAAACCTGTAGTCATCTTCACACCGTAGCGGGTGGGCTTGCTCCATCCGCTGCGAGCCTACCCTTAGCCGCACAACCCACCCTGAGGCTCTCGAAGGGCCTGCCACTTGGCGACACTGAAGGAAACCTCGAGCCAGGCACCGACAAAACTAGCGTGGATGCCCTGGCGTGGGCGGTCGAAACACCGGAGGCCGATCTAGCCCAGCGTACGGCGACGGCCCTCACATGGTTCTGGCTATCGCACCGGCACATTGTCGAGGCAGTGAGCTGGTTCGGCCAGGCGTTGGCACTCGACGAGGGAGGACGCACGGCGGCGCGTGCAGCGGCGCTGGTTCATAGCGGCTTCACCGGACAAATCCTGCGCCAGTATGATCTCGACAGTTGCCTCGCACAAGTTCGAGAAGGCGCGGCAATTTTCGCCGAACTCTAGGATCCTATGGGTATCGCGACGGCTCAAGTTTATGACCCCACGATCCTCTGGTTTCAACGTGATTTTGATAGTTATCTGAGCTTCAAGCGGCGATGCGTGGGGAAGGTGCGGAATGGGTGGACGCATTTTGTGGATGGTTTATGGGATCCATCGCATGGTCCCAGGGCGAGTTCGTAGCGGCACGGGATCATTACATCCGCGGGATTTAAATATTCAGACGCGTCGGCGATCTCAACCTGATCGCGTGGTCACTCATCCCGCTCGGGAACATAGCGAGAGACGCCGGAGACCTCGATGAATCAATGGCGTTCTAAAACGAGTGTCTCCCGATGATGTCTGATGTTGGGGATCATCACGGCGTAGGCATTGCCCTGATCGGCCTGGGAGTAGCCGAGCATTTCCGAGGGAACGTTGACGAACCACATCGACTAATCGCTGAAGCCCAGGTCCAGCTTCGAGAAGGAACGGGAGGACAGGGATTATCTTGGGCGCTCCCTAACTCGCCCGTCGATACCCGTAGTTCAGAGCTACTACGCTACATCTCGGTACCAAGAATCTCTTACGTCCCCGACCGCCAAGTGGGCTCATATGGTCATTCAGGATGGCGTTGCCTGACGTGAAAGTCACCGACAACAAAGCGTATCTGCGCCCGACGAAATCGTGGGTCGATACGATCACGCCCAGAGCCCGCGTCCGTAAAAATCACGGCCCCGCAACACGCGTGGGCCCACGTCACACCCTTCGAGAGCCTCAGCGTGAGTCCAGCCCCTGTATCATCCACAACCTTGTCCATCCCGATTCAACGTTCGAAAAGAGTTCCGATGAGCAGACCGAACATCGTCCTGATCAACACCGACGACCTTGGATATGGCGATCTCGGCGTTTACGGATCGGAAATCAACAAGACACCCGCCATCGACAAACTGGCCGCAGAAGGCGTCCGATTCACCGACTTCTACGTCGCCTCGCCGGTCTGCTCACCGTCCCGTGGCGCACTCCTGACCGGCTGCTACCCGCCCCGGATCCAGTTCGGAGATTTCGACGGTAACTGGGTGCTCATGCCGGGCCAGGCGGTTGGACTCAACCCTGATGAGACGACCATCGCCGGTGCACTCAAAGACGCCGGCTACACCACCAAAATGATCGGCAAGTGGCACTGCGGCGACCAGAAAGAGTTCCTACCGACTCAGCACGGGTTCGACAGTTATTTCGGCCTACCCTACAGCAACGACATGGGCCGACAAGTCGACGATCCAGACACCACGGACCCGGAGCGAATAGAACGCCTTCGCGCTCGACCGCCGCTACCGCTGATCCGGGATGACGAGGTTGTCCAAGAACAACCAGATCTAAGGGCGCTCACGGAGCGTTACACCGAAGAAGCGGTTCGCTTTATTCGCGACAACAAAGAGGGACCCTTCTTCCTCTACTTCGCACACATGTACGTCCACGTGCCCCTGTACGCGCCCGAGCCTATGGTAAACGCCTCAGAGAACGGCGATTACGGTGCGTGCGTGGCCGGGGTCGACTGGGTGACCGAGGTGCTGATGGACGAGCTGAAACGGCAGGGGTTGGACGAGGACACGCTGGTCATCTTCACGAGCGATAACGGCTCACGGATGCAGGACCAGGGCGGCAGCAACGGCGAACTTCGCGGCATCAAGGGAGAGACGTGGGAGGGCGGGCTACGGGTTCCGTGCATCATGCGCTGGCCTTCCAAGATCAAGGCAGGACAGGTCCGGAGCGAAATAGTTTCGACGATCGATTTCCTGCCAACACTCGCCGGAATTGCGGGCGCACAAGTCCCGCAGGACCGGATCATCGACGGCATGGACATCGCGTCGCTCATGTTCGAGTCGGGCCACGTTGCTCCGCCAAGGGACACCTTCTTCTACTACATGGGCAATCGCCTGGAGGCCGTCAGAAAAGGCAAGTGGAAGCTCCATGTTTCCAGGGAAGTCCGCCCGAATCAGCGGACCGGAATTCCTGACCCGGCGGCCGTCGATGAAAATGCCGCGAATATTCCTGGCCTTTACGACCTTGAAGCCGACATCGGCGAATCAACGAATGTTGTTGGCAGCCACCCGGACGTTGTCGCTGAGCTATCAGCGCTGGCAGACGTATGCCGTGCAGACATTGGAGATGAGGCAACCGGCGTAGTCGGCGCAAACATCCGGCTCGCAGGCCGAGTCGACAGCCCGGAGCCGCTAACCCACTACAACCCGGAACACCCCTACATCTACGCCGAATACGACAAGTACGAACGGGGCTAGGCGCGGGTAGCTGTAAGAGCGGTCGCTGGTGGGGCGTATAGCAAACGCGTGCAGTCTCTCAACACCCTTCGGTTTTCCACCCAACCCACCCTGAGGCTCTCGAAGGGTGCATCACACGTCAACGCGTGATCGTGGATTCTCGTCCACCACTACCGGCTGTACTAGCAGCACCGGTCTACGCAGGACCGGCCAAAATCCATTCAGAAATCGCCGCCGGACTGGTCTCTTCTGTCCCGTCAGCATTCCGGAGAACAGAGACCATAATCCTCACAAAATCGGGGCTGCTGACCGCTTGTTGCGACCATTCGTGGCCGTCAATGGCGTGCCGTTACACAGAGTGGACAAGTTCTTGCAGAGTGTCCCCGCCAAACTCATGGTCACAATCGATGTCGAAATCTTTGCAGTTGATTGAGGCTGTCCCGTCGATCTCCCTGGCTAGCCAGACTGCGCAACTAGTCGAAAAGAGCGCTCGTCTGGTCTTCTCCCGATAATTTCGCGTCCCGAGCCTCCCGGCTCATCCGATAACACGACATTTTGATTCATCGGACGCAAACGACGGTGTGACTCCGCATCAGAGTCGCGTGAGATTCCGAAGGCCCCGCCCTGCCCCCCATCTCCCAGCGGGAGAAGTCGACATACATCGAGGATGAGGGGGAAGAGGACCCCGGCGCGGCTACAGGCTTGTTGGTACGCGTGTCGTCTGGAGGCCCCTCGGATCAGGACATCACAACAACGAGAACACGAACCAGGCGAGCGGTCTTCCGCTAGACCTAGAGCCTTAGACCTTCACCAGCTTCTGCATGGACCGTAGTTCCTGCGGAATGTCCCAGCCGCTGCCGTAGTCGCTGTGCGACACCTCGGCGACGTAGATGTCTCCCTTGGAGTCCACGGCGATCCCGTGCGGGGAGAAAAAGCGACCTGTCTGGGACCCATAAGGCTCGGTCCCTACCTTCGACAGCACTTTGCCGTCGGTTGTCATGACCGTGACACGGGGACCGAGATCGGTGCCGGTGTCGTTACTGGAGATCCCTGCAAAGTACTCGCCGATGTATACAAGGTCCTTATAGCCCCTGGTGTCGACGTAAACGCAAGCGGCACGGGACAGGTTGCCCCACTGCGTCTCGTACTTACCTTCCGGACTGAACACCTGGATACGGTGGTTCTCACGGTCTGCGATATAGACCCAGCCCTCGGAATCCGTCTCCACGTTGTGGACGACGTTGAACTGGCCTTCGCCAGTTCCGGACTCGCCCCACGAGAACAGGTGATTGCCCTCCGGCGAGTACTTGTGGACACGTGCGTTGGAGTAGCCGTCGGCCACGTAGAACTCGCCGGTCTTCTTGTCGACCCCGACGTGCGTCGGAACGCTGAACGGCTCCCCGCTCATCTTTGGTGTGGGCTTGTTCGCCTCGCCCAGCGTCATCAATAGCTCGCCGCCCGGCGTGAATTTCTTGATTGTGCCGTCACCGTTATCAACCGTGAAGAGATTGCCGTCAGGCGCAACGGTCACGCCGTGCGGGTTGCTGAACTGTCCTTCGCCCCAGTGGTCGACCATGTTGCCGTCGGTGTCGAACACGATCATCGGGGAGGTGCCCCGGTTGAACACGTAAATGCGGTCATTGGCATCGACTGCCACCGAGGTAGCTTCCTGGTATTTCCAGCCGTCCGGAAGCGTGCCCCAGTTCTGTCCTGAGACCTCGTATTTGAAGTCGCCATCGCCGAGAATCACGGGACCTGACGGGCCATCTGCGGCCCTGTGTTCATCCTGCGGTAGACCAGATTCCAGATTTTCTACTTCGCTTGCCATCGGATCTACCTCTTAAACGGAATTGAGATGAGAGCGGGGCCGCCGGAGTGACCCGCGAGCGGTGATAATACCTTGTAGCTGTCATCGCGTCAGCGTCCCTGGCCTTTCTGGTCGTGTATTTAGGTTCTTCAAAGTCTGTTCTAACCCCGTCGAAGTAGATCGGATCACGTCGAACACACGCTGATAGATCCAATTGGCGACATCACCGTCTAAGCCCGCAGGATCTCACACCGCGCAAGAATCCGCTCAGTGAGCGGCCGCATCCCTAGTTCCTGGGTGATGCCCAGCGCCTCGTCCTGTAGCTCGATGGCCTTCTCGCGGTCACTTTCACGTGCTGACCATTCCCCGGAAGGATCAGAGCCGGGGCGGTCCAGCAGCATTTCGGCGTAGTCGGAACAGGTCCAGGCGGGTTCGGGTCTGGCACCGCCGTCCCGACAGAATTCCAACGCGTCTTCGAAATGCTGAATCGCCAGATCGTGCTTCCCGAGCGTCTGAGCGAGTAGTCCTAAGATCCGGTCAGTACGCGTGACCCACATCAGAGATCGCCACGGTTCAAGATCGCCATAGGCTCGTTGTGCGGCGGCAATATCACCTTGAATTATGGCGGCCAGACCAGCTTGAACGACCGGAGACCTTCTCTTCGGTCAATGCGGTCCGGAGACGCTCTACCGCATTCCGAGCTGGCGCATGAGACCGATATCGTCTCGCTGTATCCACTCTTCGACGATCAGCCCTGCCTCGAATCTCGACAGTGCCATCCCTGTGTTCACGATCTTCGCCCCGGTCGGTGCGATCCCCATCCACTCGCCTTCATGCGTCCCGGTCATTGTCCAACGCCGTGTAACGAAGCTCCCTCGGTCATCGCCGGGATAGATCGAGGCTTCAAAATACAGGTCCGGCAGGGCGATACGTAACGCCGATATCTGACTCAGGACCGCTTCGATGCCCACCACATCACTTCTCAACAGAGGGTCGTGTCTGACGTGATCTGCCGCTAGCAATTCAGGAGCAAGCTCCATCTGGCCCTGATTCCAGACCTCTTCAACGTAGCGTCGTATCGCCGCTGCATTTGCTTCCGATGTAATGAGACTTCTCCCCTACACCGAGGCCGCGGGCATTCCGGGAACAGGCGTCCCGGCAGTCTTCATTCGTAGCGAATACACCGACGTCCGGCAGGTCAGGTAGAGCGTCTTGAAATCGGTACCGCCCCAGCCGACGTTCGCCGGGAGTTCCGGGGTCTCGATCAACCCCAGCAACTCGCCGGTCGGTTCCCATACCCAGCAACCTCCGGGGCCGGTGCTGAACACGCGCCCCGCGATGTCCGTCTTCAGACCGTCCGGCACCCCGCCACGCTCGCCGATCGGTCGCGCCGCTCCCGAGTGGTTGGTGAAGGTATCTCCTTCGCCGGGTTCGCCCGGAATGTAAGGCATATCGGAAAAATTACGACCGTTTGAGAGCGAGCCGTCGGCAGCCACGTCATACACCCACATGTGTGGATTCGGCCGGGTGTTTGAGACATATAGGTGCGACTCATCGGGCGAAAAAGCCAGACCGTTCGGGTGATTCATATCGGTCGCCGCCTGATGCAGCCCGCCTTCGGGGTCGATCCGGAACACGCTTGAAGTCCCGATCAATCGATCCTCCGGCGGCATCAAGAACTGCGGGTCGCTGAAGTAGAGCGATCCGTCGCTTCGTCCCACAACATCGTTACTACGGTTCAAACGAACACCGTTGTACTCGGACGCAAGTGCGCTCCACGAGCCGTCATGCTCCCGGCGCACCACCCGGTAAACATCCTGCTCGCACCACACCACCCTGCCCTGCGGGTCGTAAGTCGCCCCATTCGCGCCGCCGTCGTTTTCTCGTAGGACGGTCTTATCGCCGGTATTTGCGTCCACCAGATAGTGGATCGCTGTATCGACATCGGAAACAAAGAGCGCGCCGTCGGGATGCTCCGGAGTTGGCTGTTGCCAGAGCGGGCCCTCGGTGAAATGAAAGCCGGTCGCCAGCAGTTGAGGTTCTGTCGACTCAAGAACACGGTCAAGCTTGTTGGGCGTGGTCACGGGGGTCTCCTGTTAGTTGTATGGCCGGTGGCTGTGACGACATTTTAGTCATTTAAGTGACGTGTCGTGGGGCGACACGGACGGTATG
This sequence comes from Dehalococcoidia bacterium, assembly GCA_963582115.1. Taxonomy (GTDB): domain Bacteria; phylum Chloroflexota; class Dehalococcoidia; order Lucifugimonadales; family Lucifugimonadaceae. Next base: position 1,275 of record CAUZRH010000013.1, on the reverse strand, counting down.
TAGTCACCCAACGAGTTCAGTCGAAACAGTCTCCAACAACAGAAACAGCAGTGAAGATTGTCGTTGTCATTCAACACGTCATCAGCCACCGCCTTCCCGTAGACACGCCGGACTAGAACGCCTGATTGTGTTACTTCTGAAGCTGTGAATTCTCTACATTCGGCCCGAGGTTCCTTACAGCCCAACCATGTGCGCCACCTCTTCCAGTCGGGTGAACGGATCAGAGTCGACGTACGAATCCACCGCAAAGGTGAATCGATCTACCCCGACTGCCTGAAAAGCCTTCACAGCCTCAGGTTCCGGACTCGCCCGGAACAGCGTGATGTCGATCGTTGCCGGGTCCCGGTCGTTCTCGACATAGAGTCGATCCATCTCAATTCGCCCTGCCTCCACTTCTTCTGGCGTCACATTCGTTGAGTACCACCCGTCTGCCCATGTCGCTATGCGATTGAACACATTCTTTGAGCTCCCTCCTAGAAGGATCGGGGGGTAAGGCTTCTGGATCGGCTTCGGGTTGAATAAGAGCGGAGGAAAATCGTAAAACTCGCCGTGAAACTCCGGCTCATCTTCGGTCCACAAGGCTTTCATCGCATGAATCGCCTCCCGGGTCTGGCCCCAACGACGGGCGAAATTGCCGCCCATCGCAGCACTTTCTTCCGGGCTCCATCCTGCTCCCACACCCAGCGAGAATCGTCCATTTGAGTAAAGGTCAAGGGTCGCGATCCGTTTCGCCAGGTCTATCGGGTGATGCTCCGGCACGAGGCATACGCCCGTCCCTAACCGAAGCGTGCTCGTCGCCGTCGCCGCCACGGTAAGTGCCGTGAACTGGTCCACGTTTTGAGACATGCCTTCTGGAATCAGGGCACCCACAACTCCACCCGGTCCCACAGAGGGATAAGCCGGTATAACCGGGTGTTCCGGAACCCAGAGCGACTCGAATCCCAATTCCTCAACCCGTTGAGCGAACTCGCCAACATCAATTGATTCTGTAGTGAACTTTGTGTCAATTGAGAATTTCATCCTGTCCTCTTCTTGCTGCTATTCGGGCCCGGTTCAGGTCGTCGCTGAATTATGACGAGTCGTCCAGACGTTAGGTCACTCACCCAGCCCTCCTGGATATGTAGTCAAGCTGTGCGATGGCCGGGGTAAACCACGTTCCGCTTTGTCATAACCGGTTTGGATGTACGAATACTTGGGATCGGAGTGTGTCATGAGTTCTATATCGTCTGGGCGATCCGACCCAATCGGCGGTATGTTGTCGTCCACCGACACCAA
>CAUZRH010000012.1:0-14955 GCA_963582115.1 Dehalococcoidia bacterium | reverse complement strand
CATTCGAAAGGGGGCACATCTCAATTGGCGTTTGTGTGTCGGCCAGGTGGCGCACCAGGTTAGGATCTTCTACGGCACGCGTGCCATGGCCGATGCGTTCCACTTTAAGAGAATTGATCGCTCCCCAGACACTCTCTGGGCCGGCTGCTTCTCCTGCATGTACTGTGGTGTGGAAACCTAGTTCCCGGGCTCGTTGATACACATCGGCAAACTGTTCTGGAGGCTGGTTGTGCTCCGATCCACCCATTCCGACACCGATGACGCCGAGTGATCGCAATTCTGAGACCTCTTCAAGTACTTCCATTGCTGTAACGGGACCATGGTCCCGTACGAGGTCGGGGACCAGTGCTACCTGGACGCCCCGAACTTGATCCAGTCCGGAGCGGACAGATTCAAGAAGCCTGCCGGTCTGGAACCCCTTCCCTCGAAATCTGTCGGGAGAGAAAAAGACTTCGGCGTACTGGATATTTTCCTTTTTCAGCGCCCCAGCAACTGCGGCGCTGAAAAACGTGAAGTCGTCGTATTCTCGAAAAAACTGATTCTTCCAGACCCACAGCTCGATGAAGTGGGGGAAGTCACGGAATATGAAGTGTTCCTTCAGTGCCGATTCACTTGGGATAGCCGGATCGCCGCCGTACTTTTGAATCAGCTCCCAGAGGGCCGGGATGGGGATAGCGCCTTCCAAGTGGAGGTGCAGCTCCACCTTTGGAAGTTGACGGCACCATTCGAGGAGGTTTGCGTTGTTTTCTGAACACATATGAGAAAAGTGTCTCAAGGGACGACAGAGCCCAATTAAGTTACAGCGTTCCAGAGCCAAGCTGCGGGTAGATGTCTGGGTATATGTTACCCGGTACGTATGGATAGTCCTCGAACTTGGACTCGTCGATTTCGATCCCTAGGCCCGGTCCCATTGGAATGGCCAACTTGCCATTTTTCACGTGATCTAGGTCAAAAATTGGGTCCTTCAAGATGTCATCTCGGAGTGGCTGGTACTCCGAGCCATCGTACTCAAGAATCACCTCGTCGACCATGGACGCGAAGTGCATGTTCGCTGCCTGGCCAACGGCCGTAAGACCTCCGATGTGCGGGAACACTCGGATGTCATTGGCCTTCGCGATACCGACCACCTCAAGGCACTCCAACAATCCACCGGCGACCGTCACGTCTGGTTGCCAGTAATCGGCAGCCTTGTAGTCCGCGATCTCCTCGAACTGGTGCACCGAGTACACACGCTCTCCTACAGCAATCGAAACGGGTGAAGCGGCCGTCAGCCTGGACAGTCCTTTGATCCATGTCTGTGGGATTGGCTCCTCAAACCAGAAAACGTCAAGGTCGCCCATGTGCCGGGCGATCCTGATAGCGGACTCCACGCCGTAGTTGCAGTAGGCGTCGACCATGAGTTTGATGTCGGGGCCGATGTGCTTGCGCACGCCCTCTACTTGCTCCATGTCCTTCGCTGCGCCGGATGCGATGCGAGTTTTGACGCCCACGAAGCCTAGCTCTAGGGCTTGGTCGAAGAACTGCCCGTGCCACGTGGCATCTTTCTCGGGGAAGGTGCTGCCGGTCATGTAGAGCGGAATGGAATCCACGACCGATCCACCCAGGAGTTGGTGGATCGGCACGTCCAGTGCCTTGCCCTTGATGTCCCACAGAGCGATCTCGATTGCACCGATCACCTGTGCGGAGATGCCGTTCACTCCAAGCCACGGATTGAGATACCGCTCCATCTCTTTCTTGCGTGACCGAATCTCAAGAGGGTCTTTCCCAAGCAGCATCGGGCTGAGGATGTCGTCGACTATTGACTTCATCACGGTCGGGTAGAAGTGACCGTATGACGTCGAAGCCTCGCCGTAACCGATGATCCCGGAATCGGTCTCTATGCGAACCAGTGAGAAGGCTCGGCTCAGTACGGGGAAGTCTTTCTTGTAGCCGAGGGGAATGACCCTGACGGATTTGATGTTCATGGCGCGTCAATTCTCCGGTGAGTATCTTTTTATACGGGTGAGCGGGAGGTGTCGAAGAACGCCGCATTTGTGAGCAAGCCAAGGTTTCGTCCGGCCTGATGCATCACTCGGTCGATTTCCAACATCTGCTCGCTGGTCAGACGCGGAACATTGCCTGACCGTTGGGGGATTGTTGGTTGGAGTGGTCCTATATTTTTGATGGGTGGTCTGGATCGAATGGCTGGTACGCTTTTCATCGGTGTTATGTAGGATGTGAACGTAGCCAAGCCGGATGCCACTAGATCGTGCCAGGCGGGTACACCACGGTCCGCCTGTGTCAGACGAATGTCAACAGTGCGTAGCCCGTGCAATTTTGGCATGGGAAAGGTTGGGTGATGATTGCGCTTGGGATACTGCTTCTAGTAGTTGGGCCATTACTTTTGTTTTTGCCGCATCAGATGGCGCGGCTAGGGCGTCCCTCGTCTCGCACCGGTCGGGAGAGATACGAACAGGGTCTTCGCATACGTGGTGTCCCTCTGGGCAGGGATGGGGAGAGCGACTTTAGCAGAACGAGGGAGCGGATCGCCGGGGCTGTGTTGAGTGTGCTGGGACTGATCCTGATTTTTCAGGGGTAGCTCGGATGCGTTTCAGGCGGACGGCGGGGTTAGTGCCGCCCCTAACGTTGTATTTTCCTGATGGCAGGGGTTATTGATCCCCGAATGTACTAGTGGGGTTGACCGTGGTTGAAGCCGCATCGCCCTGAACGTCGATTTCCGGCCCATTGTCTTGCTCTCCATCGGGCGTGCCCTGGAATCGTTTTCTTCGGCGCACTACTCCAATACGCCTAACTCGTCGCATTTTGACACTCCAACGTTTCCAACGATACCGCCCGATGAAGAGTGTCAAAAAGGTGCCTGCACTACGTTGGCGTGGAGGTGAAGACTAAGGCAATGGACGATAATCGCAGAGATTGTTTTCAAGCGGTGGCAGCGGATTGGCACACATTTCTGAGCATATTTATATATAGTCCGTCATATCACCTTCGAAGGAGGCCCTTATGCTGAAGAAAGTCCATCACGTTGTTCGACGCAGAGGCGCGAGCCTTGAGTCGCCGATAGTTGAGATTCCGGTAGCAGAAGATATTGCCGGTGTTCCGGGTATACCGCAGATAGAAAAAGACGTCAATTTTTATAGTCGTGAGTATCCTCTGGAAACCCAGAACATAGAGAAGGCTGCGGACCGGGAGTGGTCTTGGAGTGTCTACACACCTGAGGTGTTCGAGTACAGGGAACTCCACGAAAAGGCGAATGCACCGTTCGTGCAAGCCGCCGCCGTAACCGGAGAGATAGAGCCCACCGCTGAAGCGGTCGGTAGGGATATCACAGAAGACGTTCGTCGGAAAGCATACGAACTCGGTTTTGGCGATGTCGGGTTTACTGCATACGACCGTCGATACACCTTCACAAGCAAGAAGCGATGGGCGAAGTTCCCGGGCGCTATATGTGTGGCGCTTGAACAGGACTACGCACAAACGCAGAGCCTCCCAAGCCTGGAAGCGGAGTTCGCTCATTTCGGGACCTATGAGACCGAGAACGAGCAGTGCTTGGCGCTTGCGGACTTCATACGATCACTCGGGTATCACGCACAGGTCCATAGTCCCAACGACAACAGCGCACCATTCATTCCGATGTTTGTCGAAGCAGGAATGGGACAGCTCGGTGCAAACGGCCAGCTTTTGTCCCCGCTTTTCGGCTCCCGCGCCCGGCTTGCGATCATCACGACGGACGGACCGCTCACTTACGACGAGCCTGAGGACTACGGTGTTCACAAGTTCTGCCAGGAGTGCCTCGTCTGCTCAGACCGTTGCCCGGCGCGAGCCATTACACGCGACAAGGTGTGGTACCGCGGAGTCGAGAAGAACAAGCTTATTTACGACCGATGTCGACCGGTTATGTCCACGTATGAGGGATGTGGCGTCTGCATGAAGGCCTGCCCGATTCAGCGCTATGGCATGAAGCCGGTGATGGATCACTACGTTGAGACCGGCGAGGTGCTGGGCAAAGGCACGGACAACCTTGAGGGTTACTCGATCCGCGAGAAGGGATACTTTGGCCCGGGCGAGCTTCCGTCGTTTGACAGAAGCATGTTCGACTTCCCTCAGGGCACGAAAGACGAATGGCTCTTCGCTGAGTTCAAAGACAAGGTAGAGTCCGGCGACGGCCGGCCGACAGCAGAAGAGACATCAGCGTTCCTGAAAGAGTTGAAGGAGATCCTCGCAAAGGGGACCACCACGGTAGGTGACGAGTAAGTAACGAACGACCTACTTCGGATCACGTCGGCATAAAAGATCAGATAGATACAGACTAGAAATGGGAGTGAATCGTTGTTCGATAAGTCCTATCTGGACTCGCTTTTCGGCGATCTTGAGGGATCGCATGGCAGCACCACGGATTACGACCGCTTACTGAAACAGGCTCACCTCGCAATAGCCCTATCCGATGCCGGTCGGCCGCTTGATGACCAGTTCGATCCGATCGTGATCGAGTTGGTCGAAAAGCACCGTCCCGTCGGATAACACCTGGAATAACGCAAGCGCGCGGCCATGTTTTCGATCTCTGTGATTGATGGCCTGGGCGGCGCAGGCTGGCCTGTTTGCAGCTCTCCTTGGATCTAATTGAAAGGGGAGGGCGGCAGCAGCGGCCGTAATGTGATGCCCAGACAAAGTTCCTACGTCGCGTTCTAGGCTGATCGCAGAGCGTGATATCCCGGACCAGAACTTCACATGCGAAGCCGGATGGACTGGTATTCGGATGCTTGTGTGCTGCGGAACCACTTGTTGCAGAGATAATCATGGCAGGGTGCCATCTGGGATAGAGGCCGAAACGGAGGCCATGACGCCTTTCTATCGTGGTCCCGTCAACTAAGACCGTGGCATCAGGAATCATGCCGCCTAGTCCATCTAGTACGTTGACGTTGCTGAAGGCGATGCGGTTCGTCAGGCGCCGGGGTCGTCTCCGTAGATAAGGTTCTCTGGGACACGTACCGATCCGTCTATATTACCCAGCGATATTTTGCCGCCTGGATTCTGGTCAACCGATAGGTCCCCGGCGACGCCGCTCACGTTTAAATTCCCGTAGCCAGCGCTTCCTATCGTCACGTCGCCCCCGATGCCCGAGATTCGTGCAGGACCGCTGCGGTTGTCTCCGATAAGCACATTGCCAGAGATCATCTCAAGGTCCACCTCGCCGTAGCCGTGAATGGTGTCTGCCGTCACGTCACCGTAGACGTTGATTAGCGCCATTGATCCTTCAAGATTTGTAACGTTCACGTCTCCGCTGATTCGCGTGGCGTACAGGCTCCCAAAATCAATGGAGACCTTCAGCTCCTGAACGTCGGATACCAATACAGGGCCATCACCGCTGTCGACCTCAATCATGAGGAATTCGTCAGGGACGGAAATCTCCAGATCCATCCTAATGTCATCCACCATCTTGCTGCCGAGCCGTGGCAAAACCACGGAGACGATGATTTCATCCCCGACGTGGGATGTATTCAGAATCACCGAGTCCAGATATATCATGGAATCGACACCCACACAGGTTTGACCTTCGACTAGGACGGTTGTTATTCCAGAGCGACCGGCGATCGAGATGTCGCCGCGATCCCCGACAACCCGGAGGACGGTAGCGCCGCCAACGTCCACGCTCGCATTGTGCACCGGTCCGCGCTCGCAACCATTGTTGATGATGGAGTCATATATGGCTGATATCGGCGGGAACAGCATCACGAAGGAGATGATTCCGACCAGAAATAGGCCGACGAACATCGCCCAGCCAAGGATTACGTTGCGGAGTATCCGTAATCGCAGTGGCGCTTTTGGTTCTTCCGGGTCTTCGTAAAAGGTCAAGGGCAATCCCTGTGCGGGCCGTAATTTCGGGCTAGTTTGCCACGGTCGTTATGTCTCAGCGAGGACGAAATTTAGACTTCGTTCCTGAACTGGCTCTCTGGCATACGATGCGAGCGCTCAGTAAAGGTTTCTGAAGCAACTATGGCTGACGATGATTAAAAACGGCGTTGTCTCGGATCACACGCCCGGATGTAGTCATAGTAGGAACGACTCAATCCAACGACAGCTTCCCCTTTACCAGCACCTATGAGACCGTTCTTGGCTACGACGTCAGACATAGTTCCCCAAACTTTGCGCTATTGAATCGGGACTGTTGCCATTTAGGGACGGTATGATGTGGCGACTTCCGGTGGAGAAATCCGCCGTTACCTCTCAAGAAGAATTGAAAGAGATTCGAATGAACACGAACCTTCTGATCAAAGTGACGATGCCGTTCATCATCCTGGGATTTCTGGCTTTCCCGGTCATCGTTGCCTTCTTCGCTTGGCAGAGGGGCCTCGGAAGTACCCACTAACCGGGTTGCGCTGATTCCAATCCTGCAGCCGATCGGCCGGGATAGACATTCAGATTTTCCCTCACCATGTCCGTCTTTAGTAGACAAGCGGACATGGGATTCGAGCTTAACTCCAGTCAATCATGTCTGCGTTTACGCAGTTTGGCGGTAATTCTCCGTCGATCGTAGCTAGGATGTTCTCCACCGTCATTTCAGACATTTTTCGGCGCGTTCCGACCGTTGCTGATGCGATGTGTGGGACCAGCGTTACGTTCTCAAGACTCACCAGCGGATGGTCGGCCGGAATCGGCTCAGGGTCGGTCACGTCAAGCGCTGCGTAGGCGATCTCGCCACTTTGAAGAGCAGCCGTTAATGCGTCCGTGTCCACGATCGGACCACGAGCGGTGTTGATCAGCGACGCTTCCGGCTTCATGCGCTTGAGCTGATCTGCCCCGATCAGACCGTTTGTCTCGGGTGTGAGCGGACAATGTATCGAGACGAAGTCAGACCGCTCAAGCAACTCGTTCAGGTCGTCGACGCGTTCGCATCCTAGATCGTCAACCGGCTGACTCCGGGAAACATAGATAACGTTCATTCCCGACCCGATGGCTCGTTGTGCTACGGCGCTGCCGATGCGACCGAAGCCGACGATACCCAGCGTCGAGCCGTTGATGTCCACGCCAAGCAAGTCCAGCGGCTCAAACCACTGCCACTCGCCGCGTCGGACAAATCGATCACTCTCGGCAATTCTGCGTCCGGCCGTCTGGATCATAGTGAACCCGAAATCAGCCGCAGTCTCGGTAAGTACGCCTGGCGTGTTGGCAACAGCGATATTGCGCTCGGAAGCGGCGTTTACGTCTACGTTGTCGAAGCCGACTCCGAACTCGGCGATCACCTTTAGATTAGCCCCGGCGGCATCCATCACGGCTGCGTCTATGACGTCCGTGATGTGGGCGAATATGCCGTGCGCCCCTGTCGCTGCCGCTCGTAGCTCATCTGGCGTCGCTGGCGCCGGGCGGTCAAGAACAAGGGCGTCTGCAACCTCATTCAGACGATCAACCTGATCCTGAAACTGTCGTCGTGTAACAAGGACCTTTGGGCGGGAACCGGTTGGCGAAGTCAATTGAAGAGTTGTCCCCCCTCGGGCGTTTAGTGTCGGCATGTGTGGTGGATCCAGTCGAGATCATGAACGACGTGCGGCTCCCGGGCAAGTGCCGGGTGCCCTTGCGTATAGGATCGACCTGTATGATCTTGGCTGTTACGGAGAATTGACGGTCGAGTTTTCTCAAGAAACTCACCGCCCGGGTGTTGCCCGCTTATGGAGAAACAATTGTTGAAACAAGGCTCGCACGACACCGGCGAAGTGACGCTGAATTACATCGAAGTTGGCGATGGTGATCCTCTCGTTCTACTGCATGGATTTACCAGCGACTGGCGCGCTTGGACGCAGGAGATCGGATTGCTGTCCCATCGGTGGCGAGTACTCGTTCCAGATGCCCGCGGACATGGCGACTCTTCCGAGTCGGAAGAGGGCGACTACGGATATGGAGCCCGGACCAGGGACGCTGCTTCTTTCATAAAATGGGTAGTTGGTGGTCCGGCGGTTGTAGTAGGACACTCAATGGGCGGGGCAACTGCTATGGGTGTCGCTGCGCTCCACCCGGAGCTGGTGAGAGCCGCTGTCCTAGAAGATCCGCACGTATCTAGCGATCGAGATATGCCAGAAGCAGCCCGTTCGTGGATGGAGGGTAGTCGGGATATGTTACAAACATCTCCATCTTTCCAAGAGGCAGTTCAGAAGATGAGTAGCCCGAATCCCAACAAAAACTCAGTCGCTCTTCGTCTCGACGCGGCTCAGGCAATCAAGATGGACCCGGAGACGTGGAACCCGTTCATCGAGAGTGAGATGTTCGACGGATTCGATCCAGACACCGTGCTTTCAAATATCGAATGTCCCGTACTTCTGCTCCAGGCTGACCCGGATCAGGGCGGTGTGGTTACCGACGAGGCAGCTGAGCGAATTCGGTCTGGAGTCGTTGACTGCACACATGTCAAATTTGATGTGGGACACAGCATCCACAAAGACGCGCCGATCGAATTTCGACGATCGTTGTTCGATTTCCTGGACACGATATAGGTCTGTGCGTCCGTATGAGACACGTTAAGCCAACTTACGACGACGGGAGTAGCTAGTGACCGATTTAAATACTCACAAACGGTTCATACGTGCAGCGCTGGTGGAGGCCGCCGTGTCGGCGACCGAAGGGAACCAGGGCGTTGGGTCGGTGATCGTTCTCGATGGGAAGGTCATCGCAACCGGCCGAAACCTTGAGAACACCCACAATGACCCCACCGCTCACGCAGAGACCATTGCTATCCGTAACTTCGCCGCGACTCGGGCCGCTGATGCCAGTCAAGAGTCGTGGGGTGAGTACGCGACGAGGCCACGGATTCTGGCCGGAGCGACCCTGTACTCGACCTTTGAGCCATGTCCGATGTGCTGCGGAGTGATCCTGGTATCCGGCATATCGACCATGGTCCTTGGCGGTCGCCCTGAACCCGGGGCGTCGAAATGGGGCGACTACACGGTCGAACGGATGGTAGATATCACGGCGTGGGGGGATCGGATAGAGGTTATCACCGGCGTGCTTGCCGACGAGTGTTTCAACACCCGAAATCTGTAGAGCGGTCACCTGTTGGGCAGGCAGTCCGTAGGCACCGACCGGATGTGGGCCCTTGCACCTCATAACTATCGAGGAGCATCTCTTCGTTTAGATCGTTGTGACAATTGCGTTGATGTACAGGCCACACGAGTCCGCTAAATCCGATAGGATTCCGGCCACAACCGGCCGGTATGGGACCGGGCGATCCAGAAGATCACGCTAGATCAGGACGGAGATATTCCCTTTATATGTACACACTTGAGGTTCAGAACCCGGTAGCAGAGCAGCGAGGCGTCGTGAACTCGTTTACGACCAGCCCGCGCCCGAAGAGCCTGGACGGGTTGACCGTCGGCTTGCTCTGGAGCGGCACACACGGGGGCGATGTTGCGCTCAACACAGCTGCCGATTTGATCAAGCAGCGCTTTAATGATGTGACCGTCAACTTCTACAACGGGAACAACTACCCGGCCCCGGAGCATATCCGTCAGAAATGTGCAGAGGAGAGTGACGTCGTTATCGGCGCCACCGCTGACTGAGGGACCTGCGCGTCGTGGATGTGCTACGACATGATCGAAATCGAGAAGACCGGCGTCCCAGCCGTTCCGATCGTCTCCGGCCGCTTCGTTGAGGACGCGGTTGCGAGTACGCGGGCATTTGGCATGCCTTCCCTCCAATGGGTAGTTGTGCCGCGTATCTACCGGAACCTTGAACATGACCTGTGTCGAAGCCAGACGGCGGACGTTATAGATGACCTTATCGGGCAACTGACCTCTGAGATTGATGCCCGGGTATCCGATATCGACACGGTTGGTAGTCGAACGTACGAGGCGGACGACCGGTACGAAGCTGTACTGGCGATGAACGACGACTTGATATCCGAAGACTTTGGAGACGGGTTACCGCTTTTCCCTGCGACTAAGGACGCCGTGGAAAAGATGCTCACCGGCACAAACCTCCCTCCGGATCATGTTGTTTGTGACATGCCCCCGGGATTTGGGATAGCGACGGTCGAGAAGATCGCCATCAACTCCGTGATGGCCGGTGCGAAGCCGGAGCACCTCCCGGTGGTTATCGCAGCCGTCAAAGCGATCTCTAATATCCAGGCGGACGGCGGCAAGTCGCTGCTGATGTCCACCAGCCCCCAGGCGCCGTTCCTAATCGTGAATGGGCCGATTATTGACGAGCTTGGGTTCAATCCGCGCTCCGCAATTGGACCGGGTCGGGATAATCAGGTCAATACTGTCGTCGGTCGTGCATTTGCGATGTGTTTCAGGAATATCGGTTACTGGTACCCGGGCAAGATGGACATGGACACGATCGGGACAACCCGAAAATTTATCCAGTGCATCGCCGAGAACGAAGAGATGAGCCCGTGGGACCCCTTCCACGTGGATCAAGGATTCAACCGTGACGAGAGCACGGTAAGCCTCTTTATCACGGACGGTGAACTGGACCAGCAGGACCAGGGCAACACCACCGCAGAGGGCCTGCTGAAGAATCTCGCGTACGGCTGTGTGTTCGGAACGAAGAGCATCCAGGAAAAGGGGCACACACAGCGTCTGATCCTGATGCCTCCGGACGTTGCCGGACCTGTCGGAAAGCAGGAATTCACCAAGCAGGCGGCCAAAGAGTTTATCCAGGCGAACGCTAATCATTCGCTTGGCAAGATGATCCAATACATGCCGCTTGAGGGCGAGGCCCGGGTGGCGGAGAAATGGAAGTGGTTGGAGAACTTGACCGAAGAGCAGCGGCTTGAGATCGAGTTCCCGGTGATGGATTCGGCAGAAGATTGCTACATCCTCGTGGTAGGAGCGGACCGGGCAAAGACGGCGATCTTACCGAGCGGTCCTGCTCCGGTCACTGAAGGGATCGATCAGTACAGGGCGTAAAGCTAAATAAGACCTGATAACAACGTCAAAAACCAAACCGACGCCCGTAATTACCGTGGCGGCGGTTTGGTTTTTGAGCGTGCCGAACAGGCGGAGTTAAGAGGTCTCATATTTGGCAATGATCGGGCTTGTCACCACGGACCAGGTACCGAGCGCTGAGTTCGTTGAGGCGTTCCAGCAGGCATTCCGTACGTCAGGGAGCAGTGTCGAAGTAGAGCTGGTCGGTGCGTTGGACGGACTGTCTATGGACGAGATCGATTCTTTGGCTGCGCGTCCGTCGCCGTACCCGATTCAGACGATTCTGGCCGACGGGACTACGCGTGATATTGACCGGTCGTCGCTCGCTCCTTTGCTGGACAAGCGCAGCCACGAAATGGTTGAGCGTGGTGCCAGTGTGATCGCTATCTGTTGTGCGGGCGACTTTCCGGAGATTTCTTGTGGCGTACCGGTCCTGTTTCTGGGGCGATTGCTCTCTGGGATAGCCGGCGCTGTCGCAGCGACACGGCGCATAGGAGTGGTTTCACCAATCGCCTCGCAGATGGAGTAGGCACGCCGAAACTGGGAGAGGGACGGATTTTCGGTGAAGATGGGCTACGCTTCGGCGTTCAAACGTGACGAGTTTGAGGCGGCGGCGGCGGATATGTCGGACTCGGAGCTTGAGCTGGTGATTCTTGATTGCATGGATCACACGGCGGCGGATCGTGGCGAGTTCGCCAGGTTGAGCGGACGGCCTGTTCTGGCGGCGTTGCTGCTGACGGCGCAGTTGGCGAGCGAGGTTATGGGCGGGTGATGGCGTGGTTGCAGGAAGCCGCTCTTTGAGAGCCTCAGGACTCATATTGAGGTGGGACGGACCTTTGCGGATCGGTGACATGTTGCGCACAGGTTGCTCCTCTCCAGTAGGGAGAGGCCCATACGCATCAAGGGTGACGGAAGACTGAGGTCTTCGCGAAACCGGTATTTTTTGTGTAACGATGTGCTGGTGAAGGTCCCTCGGCTACGCTCGGGATGACATTTTGAATTGTGGAGACAAGAAATGCTTGGACTGGTGACCATAGGGCAGACACCGCGACCTGACTTCGAGACGGTATTTCGGGAGAACGTCCCGGGTGTGGAATTCCAGATCGCCGGCGCACTCGATGGCTATGCGGCGGATGAGATCGAAGCGCTGTCGGAGCAGCCCGGCGATTTTCCGCTACACATGCTGTTGGCCGACGGCTCCACTTGTAATATCCAGCAGCAGACACTTGCTCCTCTCGTGGAACGGAGCATGCGAAAGCTCGTGAGGGACGGCGCCACCGCAGTTGGGCTGCTATGCACGGGGCGGTTCCATGATTTCGATCCCGGCGTCCCCGTCCTCATGCCCGGCAAACTGCTTCCAGCGGTGGCAGGCGCAATCGCCTCGTCACGACGCATCGGAGTGATCGCGCCAATCGAATCCCAGGTGGAACCCATGCGCGCTGTGTGGGAGGCCGACGGATTTTCGGTGACAGTTGCGGTGGCCTCCCCGTATCACGATGGCGAGAACGAGGCAGCGGCGATAGCGATGAGGGACGCCTCTCCAGAACTTGTCGTACTGGACTGCATGGGTCACGGCCCGACCTCGCGGGACGAGTTCAGTCGCATTTCTGGTTTACCGGTACTAACGGCGCAAACGTTACTGGCAAAGGTCGCAGGAGAGGTGGCAGCTGGCCTATCTTGATGCCGATCTACAATTGATACGGTCGGTCCTCAATATTCACCCAATCCTGTGCTAGTCTTCCCCGCGGATTCGCACGGTAGTTGACTCGTCATGTCGATGAGATCGGCTCCAAACAGAATGAGGTCTAATTCATGGCGAAAATGACGGGCGGACAGGCGATTGCGAAATCGCTGGTACGTGAGGGTGTCGAGGTAGTCTTTGGACTTCCCGGCGTCCAGCTATACGGAATTATGGCGGGGTTGCGTGATGAGCCGAGCATTCGGTTCATAACCACCAGACACGAACAGGCGACCGGCTACATGGCCGATGGTTACGCTCGTGCCGGTGGCGGTCCCGGATTCGGAACGGCGCTTGTCGTACCAGGCCCTGGCTTGCTCAACGCAGCGGGCGGGCTTTCGACGGCCTACTCGGTTTCTTCACCTGTCTTCATGATCTCAGGCCAGGTACAGCGAGATTTCATTGGCAAAGATGTCGGCATGCTGCACGAGGTGAATGACCAGCTCACGCTGATCGAGCCCGTGACCAAGTGGCGCAAACGTGCCCTGCAGGTAGGGGAGATCCCGGCCGCAGTGCAAGAAGCGGTGTACCAGCTCAAGACAGGACGACCCCGTCCCGTCGAGATAGAGGTTCCGCCGGAGACCATGGAAGAGCAGGGCGAAGCGGTCCTGCTTGACCCCAAAGTGGCGATCCGGCCGGCCGCAGACTCAGCGCGAATAGACGCCGCCGCTGAGATGCTTATCAACGCCAAGAACCCGGTCATCATCGCCGGGGGTGGAGTTGGACTGGGCAACGCACAGGACGCACTGGTTGAACTTGCCGAGGCGCTCCAGGCTGGCGTGTTCACCACTCTTAATGGCAAGTCCGCTATCACGTGGTCCAATCCGTTCGCTTTAGGGCTAAACCGAGGAGCCAGTTCCAGTACTCCCGCAGGGCAGTACTTCAGCGATGCCGATGTGATTGTTGGCGTCGGTTCACGGCTGGCGGGACTTGGCGGATCGATCGTGCCGGGTGACAAGCAGGTCATCCACATCGACATCGACTCCGACGAGATCGGCCGTAGCCACGACAAGACCTATGGCCTGGCCGGTGACGCCGGGAAGACCATGAAAGAACTGGCATCACGGCTTCGTTCTGCCGGTTCACGGCCGTCACAGGCTGCGGCTATCGCCGAAATCAAGAAGACGGTATTCGACTCAGCCCCGGGCACTCAGCCGCAGTGGGACATCCTGCAAAGCCTGCAGGCCGGTGCGCCAGATGACACGATTCTCATCCCGGACAGTACACAGATCGGCTACTACAGCATGCCGTTCTGGAAGATAGAGTCCCAGAACTCCTACCTCGGTTCTGGTTACTCCGGAAACTTAGGCTTTGCATTCCCGACCGGGCTCGGCGCCAAAGTGGCACAGCCGGACCGTCCGGTCGTTGTAGTCGCCGGTGACGGTGGCTTCATGTACAACGTGTCTGAGATGGCAACGGCCGTTCAGCACGGCATCAACCTCGTAACCGTTGTGTTTAACGACAACGCATTCGGAAACGTTGGGCGTGACATGGACTTAGGTTTCGGCGGTGCTTATGGCACGGAGCTTCACAACCCGGACTTCCCGCGATTGGCGCGGTCATTCGGGATGGAGGCCATACAGGTCAAGGACCCGACTAAGGTCGGCGACTCCCTGAACGACGCTATCCAGATGAACAAGCCGGTTCTTGTCGAAGTCCCGGTGGGTCCCATGCCGGTACCCGGATTCTTTGGCGAGCGACCCAAGGCGCCGAAACGACCGGAATAGCTCAACACTTAACGAACTTCCCGACGTGTGGCCGTTACGGCCCGCACAGCCCTGATCTATACGCACGGCGTTCGATCAATACTTGAGGAGAGTCCTGAATGGCTCAAATGACTGGTGGCGAGGCACTCGCCAAGTCGCTATACAGAGAGGGCGTCCGCGTAATGTTCGGACTGCCCGGCATCCAGATGTACGGCATCATGTCCGCACTTCGAGACGAGCCGGGTATCCGTTTCATCACCACACGCCACGAACAGGCGACCGGATACATGGCAGACGGCTACGCCCGTGCCGGTGGCGAGGGTGGATTTGGAACGGCGCTCGTCGTTCCCGGTCCTGGCCTCTTTAATGCCGCAGGTGCGCTTAGCACGGCTTACTCCACTTCATCACCGGTACTCATGGTTTCCGGCCAGGTGCAGCGTGACTTCATCGGCAGCGATGTAGGGATGCTCCACGAGGTCAACGACCAGATGGAGGCCATCAAGCCGGTCACCAAGTTCCAGCGACGTGCCCTGCAGGTTGGAGACATCCCGCAGGCTGTTCACGACGCAGTTCTTGCGATGAAGACCGGACGACCCCG
>CAUZRH010000011.1:0-15696 GCA_963582115.1 Dehalococcoidia bacterium | reverse complement strand
CCTCATTCCCGAGGGTGGTGCGATCCGCAACGCCGTGGCTCTCGCTCTGTCGGAGATCCTCGACGGCGACGACATCATCGAGGCCCTGACCAGGGCCAACGCCGAAGTCGTGAAACTCACCTCAGGCATAGTCGAAGAGGAGTCTGCCGATCCGGGTGAGACGCGGATTCTGATGGTCGATCAGCCTGCGGTGCAGGACCTGGTCGACAACTGGATTCCGAAGTTCGAGGCTGCGACGGGGATCGATGTCACCGTCGAGGTGATTCCCGAGTCGGGTCTGGACGCCCGGATGACGTTGGGTGCTGATTCCGATCAGTTCGATGTCGTCATGGTCGGTGTGAAGAACTGGAGTCCGGCGATCACCGCCGGCTGGCTTGCGCCGATCGACGACTACCTGGCCGACGAGGCGAAGTCTTCTAGCGATTGGCTCGGTGGCATGCCGCCTGAACTGATGGCCAACCTGCAGACCGACGGCGTCTCGTACGCCGTTCCGTACATTGCGAGCGCCAACCTGCTCTTTTACAACAAGGCGATGTTCGCGGCTGCCGGACTTGATCCCGACAACCCGCCGAGCAATCTCGACGAGGTCGTCGAGGCTGCCAAGGTGCTCGACGCCGATGGCCAGGTCGGCTATGTCGGCCGGGGCACGCGTGACCAGATCTCGTTCCCGTGGTTGATGTTCTGGCTCCTCAACGGTGGCCGCTGGCCGGCACCGGGGCCCGACGCGAGGTTCGACCTCCTGCTAGAGGACGAGTCGGTGAAGGCCACGACGCAGATGGTCGAGTTGCTCGGCAACTACGGACCTGACGGCATTGCCTCGTACACGTACGCCGACGCTCAGTTGGCAATGCAGCAGGGCCTGGCGGCCATGTGGTATGACGCCGCCCAGCTCGGTCCGGCGCTCAACGACCCCGAAGAGTCCCTGGTGGCCGGTGACATCGGCTTCAAGTCGCTCGAAGGAGTCGGTGACGCCTACGTGACCGGCGCCGTGTGGGCGTGGGCGATGATGGACGGCACCTCCAATGGAGACCCATCGTGGGAGCTCATCAAGTTCCTGACCAGCGAAGAGGTGGCAGCCGGACAGGCTGTCGGTGGCGTCAACCCGTCACCGGGTCGTACGTCGGTGCTTAGCGACCCGGACGTCCAGGACGCCCTCGGGTCGGAGTTCCTCGACGCTCTGGCTATTGCTATCCCGCAGGCCAACCCGGCCTACACCCCCCTCATTCCCGAGGGTGGTGCGATCCGCAACGCCGTGGCTCTCGCTCTGTCGGAGATCCTCGACGGCGACGACATCATCGAGGCCCTGACCAGGGCCAACGCCGAAGTCGTGAAACTCACCTCAGGCGGCTGATCTAGCCGGCCTGAGTTGAGCAGGTGAGGAGGAGGAGAGGATGATGAACACGAACCTGTCGGGTGGCGTTTCGTTGCGAACTCGGGCTCGTCGCGCATTGACGGGTTATCCAATTTTAGTTGCGCCGCCGTTCATCGTCCTCTTCCTCCTCACCTGCGCGCCTCTGATCCATGCGGTTTGGGTCAGTCTCCACGACTGGAACCTGGTAGACCCCGACGGGGCCTCCTACGCCGGCCTGTCCGGCTATCGGGAGACCCTCGCCGACCCGTACCTCTGGGAAGCGGTCGGTCGCACCGTCTACCAGGTGGTTGGCACGGTCACGCTCCAGTTGGGCATCGGCCTGGCGGTCGCCCTGCTCCTCTACCGTGAGTTCCCGGGCGTCAGGGTGCTGCGGTCCGTCTACATCATCCCGATGATGATGACGCCGGTCGTCGTCGGCATTGTCTGGAAGATGCTGCTCCACACCGACTTCGGGTTCATCAACTGGGCGCTCTCCACCGTCGGGATCGGCAAGCTCAACTGGCTGGGTGACAGCACCCTGGCCATGCCCACGATCATCGGGGTGGACGTCTGGTTGTCGACGCCGTTCGTGGTGATCATCCTGCTGGCGGGGCTGCAGTCCGTCCCCGACGAGGTCAGTGAGGCGGCCAGCGTGGATGGGGCGTCCTACTTCCAGCAGATGCGGTTCGTGATACTGCCCATGATCAGGCCCATGATCGTCCTCGCCGTGCTATTCCGGGTGATGGATTCGATCAAGAGGTTCGACACCATTTTCATCATGACTGGAGGGGGTCCCGGGAACTCCACGGAGACCCTCGACCTGCACGCATTCTTCACGGGCTTCCAGATCTTCGAGATCGGTAGCGGAGCACGGATCGCCATGGTCATGCTGGTGATCAGCGTGACCATTTCGGCGCTGCTGCTGAGGTTTGTCCGGAGCCCCTATGAGGTCTGACCACCAATGAACTCTGATCACATGTACGCCTGGCGTCATCGAGCTGAAACGGAACGACAGTGGCTTCAGTAGCACTCAAGAAAGTCAACAAGACCTACCCCAACGGGTTCCAGGCCATCCACGACCTCGATCTGGAGATCGATGACAAGGAGTTTCTGGTCCTGGTCGGGCCGTCGGGGTGTGGCAAGTCCACCGCGCTCCGGATGATGGCCGGCCTGGAGGAGATCTCGGGCGGCGAACTGTGGATTGGTGACCGGCTAGTCAACGGCGTGGAACCGCGGGATCGGGACATCGCCATGGTGTTCCAGAACTACGCGCTTTATCCGCACATGACTGTCAGGGCCAACATCGGGTTCGCGCTCAAGTTGGCCAAGGTCCCGAAGAAGGAGGCAGCGGCCAGGGTTGAGGCGGCGGCCAAGGTCCTGGAACTCACTGAGCAACTGGATAAGAAGCCTGGCCAGCTCTCGGGTGGCCAGCGTCAGCGGGTGGCGATGGGACGGGCCATCGTCCGTCAGCCGTCGGTGTTCCTGATGGACGAGCCGCTGTCGAATCTCGACGCCAAGCTGCGGGTCCAGATGCGGTCCGAGATAGCTCGCCTTCAGCACGAGCTCGGCGTGACTACCATCTACGTCACCCACGACCAAGTAGAGGCCATGACGATGGGTGACCGGGTGGCCGTCCTCAAGGACGGCCACCTCCAGCAGGTCGAGTCGCCGCAGAACCTCTACGCCCATCCGGCGAACGTGTTCGTGGCGGGTTTCATCGGCTCGCCGGCCATGAACCTGTACGAGGCCGACCTGACCGGGCATGGCCTGAAGCTCGGGTCCTGGACGCTAGACCTGCCGGAGGGGGTGATCGCCAGTCGCCCAGCGCTCAAGCAGCATTGGAACCGCACGGTTATCGTGGGCATCAGGCCCGAGGACTTGGAGGACGCGTCGCTTGCCACCTCCCCCGAAACCGGCCAGGTGATCACCTCGACGGTGCTCCTGACCGAGGAGCTGGGGAGCGAGGTCATCGTCCATTTCGAGCTCGATGCGACCCATGTGGACTCCGGCGATCCCGACGCGGTCGATGAGGTCGGCGCCACATCGGCGGTCGGGCGCTTCGATCCACGGACCCGCGTCCGGACCGGCGATAGAGTCGACGTGGCGGTCGCTGTAGAGAACCTCCACTTCTTCGATCCGACGAGCAGGATGTCGATCTGGGACTGAATGCGGTCAGTGGCCAATTGCCGAATTCTATACGAACAGGCGCATCGTGGGTTCAATCGAAGCACGCGGGCAGCAGCCGAGTCCATGTGTCCTGTCCCGCAACCCCTCGAAATAAAGGAACAGAAAGATATGTCTGGAACAGCACAGGACCAACTCGCGCTGGTTAGCCAAGGGTTGGGATTCATCGCGGCCCTCGACCAGGGCGGGGCAAGCACGCCAGCCGTGCTGAGCGCCTACGGCATCGACAACACCACCTACGCCTCCGAGGCGGAGATGTTCGACCAAGTGCACGCCATGCGTACCCGGATCGTCACCAGCTCGAGCTTCAACGGCGATCGGGTGCTCGGGGCGATCTTGTTCGAGGGCACGGTGGATCGCGATATCGAGGGGCTCCCGTCGCCGCAGTATCTTTGGGCCACCAAGGGCGTGGTCCCGTTCCTCAAGGTCGACATCGGCCTCGAGCCGGAAACCGACGGTGCGCAGTTGATGAAGGTGGATCCGATGCTTGACGACCTCCTCGTGAAGGCGCGTGCGAAGGGGATCTTCGGGACGAAGATGCGGTCGGTCGTCAAGGTGGCGAACCCGGTCAGCGTTGACGCCATTGTCCACCAGCAGTTCGAGCAGGCCGCTCGCATCCTCGACCATGGCCTGATGCCGATATTGGAGGCCGAGGTCGATATCCACAGCCCGTCGAAGGTCGAAGCGGAGGTCTTGTTGAGGGCGGCCATCGCCGCCAAGCTCGGGTCGATTCCCGACGGTCGTCAGGTCATGCTGAAGCTGACGCTGCCTGATAAGGATGGCTTCTACGACGAGTTCGTCAGGCATCCGAAGGTCCTCAAGGTCGTCTCCCTGTCCGGCGGCTACTCACGTAAGGAGGCGAACGCCCGCCTGACCCGAAATGCCAGAGTTGTGGCCAGTTTCTCGCGGGCCCTGGTCGAGGGACTCAACGTTAGACAGACAGACCACGAGTTCGACAAACTGCTCGACCAGTCCATCGCCGAAATCTTCGCGGCGAGCAGCGGCTGATGAGCATGTTGAGATCTGCGTCGACTCCGACCGCTTCTTCCGATGCCGGTGGGCCGCTGGTTCAGATCGCGCTTGACGTGACGACCACCGAGGTCGCTGTCGATTTGGCTGAGGCAGCGTTGGCTGCTGGCGCAGACCGGTTGGAGATCGGCAAGCCACTGGTCGAGTTCGTCGGACTGACCCGTAGCGCCTCGATCGTGGCGGCCTTTCCCCAAGTTTGGTTCGAGTTGGATCTCATGATCATGGCGGGCGCAACTCGATATGTGCGAGCGGCTGCGGACATGGGTGCGCATGGAGTGACGGTTACAGGGCTAGCTCCCCGCAGGACCATCGAAGACGCGGTCACCGCCGGGCGTGAATACGACGTGTTGGTTACGGTGGATCTGTTCAACGTCGAAGATCCGGTAGGTGCGGCACGGACCGCCGTAGATCTGGGGGCGGAGGCACTCATGGTGCATGTCGGCGTCGACCAACGTCGACACGAATCGCAGTTCTCTCAGATCGCAGTGTTGCGCGAAATCGTGGGCAACACATCGGTCCCGGTCTCGTACGCCGCCTATGACGTGACTGAGGCGGTAGCCGCAGTAACGGCTGGGGCATCGGTCGTCGTGATGGGTGATCCGCTCATCTCGGCTGACGATCCGGAAACAGCGCTTCGCGAGTTCATTCGAGAAGTCGGGTCTGCGCGCCGGGGGCTGACGGCATGAAGGCCGCGGTCATCGCCCTCGGGGCGGCAGGGAAGGTGCTGGAGACACGCGAAGTCGACCTACCGCTGATCGGACCGACAGATGTGCTCGTACGCGTGGGCAAGGTCGGTATCTGCGGTTCTGACCTACACGGTTTCTCCGACCCCTCCGACGATTCCCGCCAGCCCGGTCTCATCATGGGCCACGAATTCGGCGGTGAAATCGCCGATGTCGGCTCGCTCGTGCCCCACCTCTCTGTTGGCACGAGCGTTACCGTTGATCCGCAGATCCGGTGTGGTCGGTGCGTGGCGTGCGAGAACGGATGGTTCTCGATCTGTGCCCACAAGCAGGTACTGGGGTCGAGTCGCCGGGGCTTCGTCCACGGAGGATTCGCCCAGTACGCCTGTGTGGCAGCTGAACAGGTACTCCCGGTACCCGACGTCGTCTCTCCCGCTCAGGCAGCGCTTATTGAGCCCCTGTCGAATGGACTTCATGTGGTGCAGAGAGCGGAGCCAGCAGCGGGCGACCTCGTGGTTGTGCTGGGCGCGGGAACGCTGGGGCTCTCGATCGTTCAGGCTTTTGCTGCTGCCGGAGACTTCCGGATTGTCTCGACGGACATCTCCGACGCCAAGCTCGAGCTCGCAACAGCGTTGGGTGCGGTTGCCACGGTGAACGCGGGTCGCCACGACGTGGCGGAGGTCGTCGCCGATTTGTCGGGTGGACTGGGTGCAGACATCGTGGTCGAGGCGGTTGGTGTCGGAGCCGTCTACCGGCAGGCCATCGCTATCGCTCGTCGCCGCGGCAAGGTCATGTTCTTCGGTGCTGCCGCCCCGACGATCGAGCTGGACCCCATTCCGATCCTCCACAAGGAGCTGTTGCTCATCGGTTGCACCGGCGCCAACGACGAGTCGGCAGATGCTGTTCACCTGGTAGCGGACGGCACCGTCGATCTGATGCCTCTCGTCACGCATGAATTCTCGTTGGACGATGCCCAGGAGGCCATGGAAACACTCGCTGATCCGGCCTCCGGCGCAGTCAAGGTCCTGCTGTGCCCGTAGCGTCGCTGAACCCGAAAACGCCGTTCAAACCTGGGCTTCGCGGTCATAGCCTGCCACTGGTGCGGAGCCCGCAGAGGTGCGATCGAGTCGCGCACCGACCAACGAGACCGGGATGGAACCTGTAGATGACTGGACTTCTGTAAATGACCTGGCTCAAGGAGCTCTTCGGCGTTGAACCGGCCGTGATCGGCATGTGTCACCTCATGGCCCTTCCGGGGGACCCCGGCTATGACGCCGAGGCCGGTCTCTCCGTCGTGATTGAGCGGGCTAAGGCAGACCTGAGGGCACTGCAGGACGGGGGTGTGGACGGCGTGATGTTCTCCAATGAGTTCAGCCTTCCCTATCTGACCACGACCGAGCCCATCACCGCCATCTGCATGGCCCGGATCCTCGGCGAAATACGCTCCGACGTTCGTGTGCCGTTTGGCGTCAACGTGCTCTGGGACGGAGTTGCGTCCGTGGACCTGGCGGTTGCCACTGGAGCCTCGTTCGTCCGCGAGATCTTCACCGGCGTGTACGCCAGCGACTTCGGCATGTGGAACACCGACGTCGGCACGACCGCCCGCCACCGGCGTCGTGTCCACGGTGACGATGTACGTCTCCTGTTCAACGTTGTTCCAGAGGCCGCTTCATATCTCGGGAAGCGTGACCTGGCCGACATCACGCGATCGACGATCTTTAATGCTCGACCCGATGGGATCTGCGTATCAGGGCTCATCGCTGGCTCTGCCACCGATCCTGCAGAGCTCCGGGAGGTGAAGGACGTGGCCGGCGACACCCCGGTCTTCGTCAACACGGGCGTAACCCCCGGCAACGTCGTTCAACAGCTTCGGATCGCAGATGGCGCTGTCGTGGGAACGTACTTCAAGCGCGATGGCAGGTTCGAGAATCCGACTGATGTGACGAGAGTGCGTGAGATCATGGACATCGTGCGACAACACCGGGAGAAGTAGGGGGAGTGGGGGTTGGCGAAGCGCTTGTCATCGGTGTCGACGTCGGAACCTACGAGACGAAGGCCGTTGCCGTCGATGCCGGCGGTCACGTCGTGGCCCGGGCTCGCCGAAGTCATCAGCTGACGATTCCTCGGCCGGGCTGGGCTGAACACGACCCAGAATCCGTGTGGTGGGATGGCTTGGTCGATGTGGTGTCGCAACTTCTCGCCTCGCCGGGCGTTTCAGCCGATCGGGTGACGGGACTGGGCACATGTGCGATCGGACCGTGCGTTCTTCCCCTCGACGAGGCCCATCAACCATTGCGGGACGGAATTCTCTACGGCATCGACACGAGGTCGACCGAGCAGATTGAAGCGTTGGTTGCCGCTGTCGGTGCAGATGTTCTCTTCGAGCGCACACTGAACCCGCTCACGACACAATCTGCCGGTCCGAAGATTCTCTGGATCCGCGACGAAGAGCCCGACATCTACGGGGCGGCCCGGCTGTTCGTGACAGCGCAGACCTTTCTCGTGGGCCGATTGACCGGTGAGTGGGTCATCGACCACGCGACCGCCGGGTATTACGACCCGCTCTATGACCCGGTCGGCCATCGTTGGGCCACCGATCTCGTCGATATCGTCGACGAGGACAGGCTTCCAGACCTTGCGTGGGCGTCCGAAATCGCCGGTGTCCTGTCGCCGGCCGCCGCTGACTCTCTCGGTCTGCACGCGGGTACGCCCGTGGTAGTCGGCACCTCCGATGCGCCAGCTGCCGCGTTGGCCGCCGGCTGTTACGAATCAGCGAACGTAATGGTCATGTATGGGTCATCGGTCTTCATGATCGCCGTCATGGACGAGGCGCGCGCTCATCGAAAGTTGTGGTCGGCCCCGTTCCTCTTCGACGGGACACATGTGCTCGCCGGAGGTATGGCGACCGCGGGCACCCTCACCCGTTGGTTCGTCGACCTCGTGGCGCCCGATGTCTCGCATCATCTGCATGGTGCCGTGTTTCGGGACCTCGAGGCTGCTGCTGCATCGACGCCGCCCGGCGCCGATGGGCTCATCGCCCTGCCGTACTTCTCTGGGGAACGAACACCGATCAACGATCCTCACGCCCGCGGCCTGTTCTTCGGCCTGACCCTTACACACGGCCGGGGGCATCTTTATCGCGCCCTGCTTGAGGCCACAGCCCAGGGAATACGATCGAATCTCGACGTCTTCGCTGAGTGCGGCGTCACTCCAGAAGTCATACGGGCCACCGGTGGCGGGACTCAGAACGCCGTCTGGACACAAGCGGTTTCGGACGCTTCCGGAATCGGTCAGGAAATCGTCGCCTCTGAGGGAGCGGCCCTCGGCGCTGCATTCCTTGCCGCCCTCGGAACAGGTCTCGTATCGCAGCCAGCCGATATCCACACGTGGACCGTTACAACCAGTCGCGTCGAACCCGACCGGTCTCTCCAGATGCTTTACGAGAATCAGGCACACCGCACACGAACTCTCTACGAGGCGACGAAGTCCATGATGCACGACATAGCGGAAGAGCAGGGGAAATCCAGCTGATGCACGCTGACACGAACTCGCGATGGGTCGAACTGGCAGAAGCGATCGCCGAGGGGACACGCATCACGCCAGGTGATCGCGTGATGATCGCGCTGACCGATGTCGAGGCCTTCAGCGCAACTGCTGCGGTGGTGACAGCCGTCTTCGCTCGGGGTGCCTACCCGCAGGTACAGCTCGTTGACGAACGATTCGATGAAGCCGCCCTGGCCCATGCCTCTGATGACATGCTCGGCCAGACCCCCGAAGTGGAAGCATTCGGGATGGAGTGGGCCGACGTCTATATAGCGATCCGTGGGCAGCGGCCGCCTCGCTCGACGGTCGTGCCAGCCGCCAAGGTGGCCAGACTGCGCACCGCCAAGGGCCGAATCTCTTCGATGAGGTGGGAGGGAACGCGGTGGTGCATCGTTCGGGTTCCCACACCGAGTTGGGCCGACTGGATCGGTGAATCCCATGAGAAGCTGCTTGACGAGTTCATGGCCGCATCGGTTCGGGATTGGGACTCGCTGAGGGGCGACTGGGAGACCATGGCAGCGTCGCTAGAGGGTGCCGAGGAAGTCGAGATACGCGGTGACCGCACCGAGTTGAGATTCTCGGTGAAGGGTCGGCGCTGGGTCGTGTTCGCTGGTGAGCGCAACCTCCCTGACGGAGAGGTGTCCACTGCTCCGATCACCAGCACCGTGCATGGGACGATCTACTTTCCCGGCCCTGTGGTCTTCGCTGGCGCACAGATCGAAGGTCTGCAGCTGACGTGGGATGCCGGTCGGTTGGTCGGTATCGAGGCAGAGGTTGGTGAGTCGACGGCTCGGGAGTTGGCCACAACCGATGCTGGTGCATCGGCAATTGGTGAGTTCGGCATCGGCGTGAACGACGAGATCTCCACCATGACCGGGGATCTCTTCTTTGATGAGAAGATTCTCGGTACCGTCCATATCGCCCTCGGGCGCGCCTACCCGGAATGTGGTGGCACCAACCAGTCAGCGCTTCACTGGGATCTTGTGAAGGATCTCCGACCCACCGATTCGAGTGCTGGTGGAACGCTTCTTGTCGACGGAAGACCAGTCATCGATCGCGGACGGCTTCAGACCAGTTGGTAACGCCTTTGCGGCCAGTCAGTATCTCTGCTGCCGGAAGTCAGTCACGACGCAGGTGATCTCGTCTCGGAGCGCACCGGTCTGGCGCGTTTCACGGTCAAGGCGTGAACAACCGTCAGTAGGTTCTTCCGATTTAGGGGAGAGCACAAGTTGACAGCCAAGCCATCTGACGGAGATGAACGGCATGCGACAGCACTTTCCTGTTGTCTTGGGGAATCTCGCTGACCGTGGTCACCGAGAACTGTTAATCCGCAGGGCCCTGTGTCGGCGGAAGTTGCACGCCACCAGGTGAGATCGGATTTTTATCTTTATGGGTGCGCCCCCTGGGACTTGAACCCAGAACCTGCGGATGCCTCGCTCGATCTGAACTGGTTTGGTCGAATACGATCGGAAACTGCACCCGGAACAGGAACTTGGTCAATGCCGAAGAAGCCGCACCTGGTTAAACCTGACTGCTTCAATGACGTTCAAGAGATCGCAGACCGATTCAGCAATGGCGAGGTCGTAGCGGTCGACTTGGTGGGCTGTGAGCATGAACTCGCAAGGCGGGTGATCGATTTCAGCAGTGGCGTTTGTTATGCAGGAGGCGGCGCGCTTGTAAAAGCTGGCCACCGCCGCTACCTGCTGCTGCCTCCCGGCAACGTCAACGACCCGGACGGGGGTCCGGACAATTCCCCCTGGGATCCGGACGAAGGTCCGGACGAGGATCCGGACAGATCACCTCTTGGACCAGGCGGGACGCCTCCCGTCGCTTCAGCTGCAGTCGAACTTCCAGTTGCGGATTGGATCTTCACGGACGCTGTGTCTACGACTGAAGTCACATGACGCACCATCTACCCGCTGGGCAGCCTGTAGGGCGATCCCAGCACCCCACTCATAGGTGCTGACCCCTCCAAACGCCAGTTGAGGTCCCTGCTGGTGCGTCAGACGGTGCCAAAAACGGCGGTGGGGTGGGTCTTCTGAAATGAGAACTCAAACCTGGAAAAGGGTTCCTGGGGTGGACATGCCGGGATCCAGTTCAGTTGTTGAGAATGAGCCGGTAGGGGCCGTCCGGATGCAGGTACTCGGCCAACTCCTCGTAGTCGATCTCTAGGTGATCTGAACTCGACCCGCCACCCCATCCCGGGAACCAGACGGTGTAGGGCTGGGCGTGTAGTGCAAGGGTGTCAGGACCCATGGTGAAGTCGAGCGACCTTACGAATTCGTCAGTTAACTTTTGGTTCAGCCCCTCATAGGGACCGTTGTCGGTTTCGGCCCATCGGCGCAGAATTACCTCTACGAGTTTGTCCTCCCAGCCCGAGCCGTCCTTGAACAAATCATAAAGATCGAAGAACATTCGCGGTCTGTCGTAACCCGACGTGTCCGGCTTGCCAAACACGTCGAAGTTCAAAGTCACCACAGGGTTACCGGTCGTGTTCGCACACGGATGGTGCTGGCCAAATGACAGGTACACGCTGTGTAATCCGTCGTTCGAGTAGGGAACGACGCCATTAATGGCAAGGTAACCGGGGGTGCCACAGCCACGGTCCTGCGTCTGATCTGAGCGTTGCTCTTCTTCGGTGAGCCTGAGGTCTGAGAAGCGGTCACGTGAATCAATGAAGTAGTCGAGAACCCCTCGAGCCACCACTGAGCGAACCTCTGAGTTGATCACCCCTGCTGCTTCCCCGGTCTTAAGCGGGTACTGAATCCGCAACGTATGGCTGAACCAATACTCCTCTGAGTCGAAATCGCAGGTGATCTGAACCACGAACTCTTCGAAGCCATCAATCCCTGTCTCCCATTGGGCGCTATTCCAACCCTCCCATCCCCTTTCAGGGGAATCAGCCGACAAGAATTGCTCTTCGCACACCTGCCCGTCAGGCAAGAATTCAGCGACCGCTGAGAGCACTAGCCGTTCATCGAAAACCGTTGTTGCGCTAGAAGCAGGCGCAATTGATGTCCCCGTCGTCCCTGGTACCGCAGTAGTCGTGGTTGAAGGAGTGTTTGTGGTTGTCGGTGTCTGAGTCGTCGCCACAGGAACGGCGATGCTTGCAACCTGTTCCTTTAACGCTTCAAGTTCTGCGCTGGCCTGTGCAAGTTCCGCTCGGACCTGTGCAAATTCTGCAGAGCCACTGTTTCCGCCACAGCCAGCGGCAAACAGGGCCAGAGCAACCACACCCGTCAAGACCTTCTTCACGATCAGAGTCTGTCACCCCTCCCCTGAGGGTGCGGGGGTGTCTCTGACGCCCTAGGTGTAGATACGGGTGGTGGACTATGCGTCAGTTACTTCCGGATCACGAGGTTTCCAAAACTGGCTGAGCAATGATGGACTTCTGCTGCTCGACGGGCAGGGCGAGAAAGTCACCAAACTCCAAGTAAAACGCATCATGTGTCCGCCCGAATGACCGAACAAACGAAGTCTCCCAACCCAACTCGACCAGACCTTCGTAATAGTCCTTCATCCGCTCGATCTGTCCATCGCCGGCAAGATCCAATAGGCGCATAACTGCGACCCGCCCGGCCGGGCACTGCCACGCATTCCGACTTTCCTCCGCCGCTACCTGACTCGCTGGGGTACTGCAGTTAGGCAGAATCTCTGACGCAGCAATGCCAGTGCTCCTCTCGTATTCAACGTTCGTCCAATCGAACCACTCGTAATAGGTCGATTCGAAGTCAGCCTGTCCCGCTTGATCCGAGATGAGTGCACCGACGTAATCGGCAAGACCTTCGTGTAACCAAATAGGCCCATGAAGAGGAACTGCGTCGGGCCCTACAGCAGTTCGTGGCGATTCCACGGTGTACGCCAGTTGGTATACGTGGAACCATTCGTGTGATGAAGGCAGCCAGTGACTTACGTCGGTGTCGATGTAGTCATCTTCTGTTGGAAATACCACTTCAAACACGACCGGGCTGTTACTCACTTTCGCCATTCCAATCCCTTGAAATGGCATCGGACCCAAAAGATCCCTCGAACACTGCTCCAAATCCGGAGCCGTATAACTGCAACGGTGATCTACCGTTTTGACGTAGTCAGTTTTTGAACGATGCCAGACCGCAACCATTACTTGGGCCGTGCCGTCAAAAGCATCTAGGGGAATAGGAAACAACTCAGCGGAATGGAAGATCGCCGCTACTACGCCCTCGTAAAGCGAATCCAGAACTCCCGGATACGCCGTGAAGTCAAAGACCACGTTGCCGGCACTAGTAGCACACCTCCTAGCAGTCGATCCCGCTGGTGCCTCGAACACCGGAATCGCAGGGAGGACAGATGTAACGCATAGCGATTGGTACTCCGCAGTCGGTACAGGAACTGTGGCTGTCGGCACCTGAGTGGTTGTCGAGGTCGGTGCCAGCGTCGTTGTAGGAACCACCGTCGTCGGTGCCGGCGTCGGCGTCGGCGTCGCAGTAGTGGTCGTCGGTGCAGCAGTGGTTGTGGGCGCCGCAGTGGTGGTTGCGACCTGTTCCTTTAATGCGTCAAGTTCCGCTCGAACCTGTGCAAGTTCTTCAGAATCACTGCTTCCGCCACAGCCGGCGGCAAACAGGGCCAGAGCAACCACACCCGTCAAGACCTTGTTCACACTCTGAGTCTGTCACCCCTCCCCTGAGGGTGGTGGGCGTCTCTGATGCCCTGGCTTTACATGTCCCAAGGCGGGTCAGTTGTTGAGGATGAGCCGGTAAGGGCCGTCCGGATTGAGGTGTTCTGAGATGTTCTTGTAGGGAATCTCAAATCCGGGTGCGTTGAACATCAGCACGCGGGCTATCCCTGAAGCGCAGTACCTGATGCAGTCGAGCACCAGGGCGTCAGCGGTGAGGGCGAACTGTTGGTCTCGAAGATCCTTCGGATCAAGACGTAGCGGCCATTTCTGCACGGAGTTCTGCGGAAAGATCGGTTCTCCGGGTTCGTAGCGGACCTCGCCGGTCTGGCCGTTGTAGGCCTCGATAATCAGGTCCAGGATCGCGCTGTGGGATGTCTCTCCCGGATACAGCAAGTCGGGGAGGAAGAACTGTTCGCCAGTGGTGAGGTCGTAGTTCCAAACTCTCAGGTAGCTCGGGGAAGTGTTTGCTCCCGGTAGATGCGGGGACGTGTGCATGTGCGCGCTGTAGATGCCCTCGTTCATGAATGAGGCAAAGCCGTAGGTGCTCAGCCAGCCCTTTCGGGCCGTGGATTCGTTTGGTTCGCCGGAATAGTTGACGTTTGGTGAACGAGCGTCCGCGAGGTAGTGAGAGACAATGCCCGCGACCTCATTGCGGACCTGTTCGTTGATTACCTCGGCGTGTTTGCCACTCTTCAGCGGGTAGCGGAGATCGAAGTCAAACCACATGCCGGACCGGTCCCAATCCGGTCCGGCAACATCGTCCCAGACGGTGCATTCGATCACGACACGTTTGATCGAGTCGTCAGCCTGGGGAAGACCCCACGTGACACCAAAGGCACGGCCTTGGTGGGGGTATCTACCGAGTTCGTCGCTGTTAAGCCCGTAGGAGATGTCGCAGTTCTCTTCGGCGGGCGCGACTGCAGATATTGCAGCAAGCACAACTGCTTCGTCCTCAAACACGGCTCGGTCGGTGTCGACAAGCATGGTGACCGCCACTACAAGCACAACGAGAAGAGCACCTGCAACAAGATCTCGTGGCGCGAAGTCCTTCACGTCTGGAGTCTGCCATCCCTCCTCTGAGGCGCGGGGAACGACACCGAAGCCCCTGGCTGTAGATACGTGGAGTCGGGTCAGTTGTTGAGGATGTGCCGGTAGGGGCCGTCAGGGTCTAGGTAGTCGGCGAAGTCTCCGTAACGGATTTCCAGATCCCAGCCATTCATCATTTGCACCGGAGCGATGCCTTTATTGCAATCCCATGTGCAATGCAGAACAAAGGCATCGGCTGTGAGGGTGAACTCCTGCTCTCGGAGTTTCTCTCCGATTTGCCCATGGCGAAACTTCTGTGAGGACACGTCGAACCAGGGATCGCCGAAGTAGGCGAGAGTCACGAGCGCATCAAGGGTTTCACGCGACGGGTGAAGAAAATCGGTTAGTCGGAACCGCTCACCAGTGACGAGGTCGTAGTTAAGGGTTCTGAGGTAGTTCTCAGAGGTGTTCGAATCCGGGTCGTGAGCGGATGAATACAGACCAACGCTGTAGAGGCTGTCGTTCATTAAAGAGGCAATACCATCGATCTCTAAAAAACCGTAGCGGGCGCTCGAGTCGTCTGGAACCCCTGTCAGCGTGCCTCCACCACTATTGAGTCGGTCACGAGCATTGATCAAATATTGAGAGATCATGGCTGCGACATCACGACGGATGAGATCGTTGACCTCCTCGGCGTGACTGCCGCTCTTTAGCGGGTAGCGAACGCGCAAACGGAACCACACGCCCCACTGGTCCCAAGTTGCCCAGTGGACATCATCTGAGACCCAGCAGTAGATGAGGACTGTCTTGATCGTGTCGTCTTCGTCGGACAGACCCGGGATGGTTCCTGGGGGGCGCTCAAACTCTGAATTGATCACGATTTCGTCGCTGTTGAGACCGTAGGAGATGTCGCAGTTCTCTTCGGCGGGCGCAACTGCAGAGATCGCAGCCAGCACCACCGCTTCGTCCTCAAACACGGCTCGGTCGGAATCGACAAACACGGTGGCCGCCACTACAAGCACAACGAGAAGAGCACCCGCAACAAGATCTCGTGGCGCGAAGTCCTTCACATCTGGAGTCTGCCACCCACTCCACTGTGGGGGGCAGGGGGCGTCTCTGACGCCCTCCCTATAGATACGTGCGGGCGAGCCTTAGGGAGATGGAAGTCGAGAGACCTCAGACGCTCTAAGCAGGTGGTGAGTCGGACGCTTTGAAGATCACCCCGG
>CAUZRH010000010.1:0-16146 GCA_963582115.1 Dehalococcoidia bacterium | reverse complement strand
CGACGCTACCCAGGAAGAAATGCTTGAACCCGGAGCGGCCGTGAGTCAGCTTCCCCTGCGCTCTTTACGAAGGGCTGCAAGTACAGCAAGGCATCCTGCCGAATCTCGGTCATACCTTAGTTGGTCGGCATGTAATCCACCCCGGCCTCTGAAGAGCCAAAGTAAGGCGTCGCAGAAGATCGAATGAAGGATCTTCGCGCCGATAGTCTGCACAACCGAATGGGCCACCGGAACGGCCTTCTCGCTGAGCTCTGAGCCGTCGAGCGGCACGACCAGCGTTCCCGGTGCTCCGGAGTTGCCAGAGAACGCTGAAACGTCTTCCGGGTGCAATGCAAGAAGTGGGAGGCTGGTCATGTCGATCACACTACCAAGCACCCCTCGTGCCAACGAAGACTCTCGACGCGTGGCCATCGCCACAAGTTGATCGGCGTTGGCGGTGATTACTCCCGGAACACCCGACTTCTGGAACGGGCTCGCCGCCGGAGTGTTACCCCGACCTTCCTCCCAGGATGGCTTCCCCGCAGAGTTATCTAGTTCCAAGAGAGGGCTCCTTTCCGCCACGCATATGTCAGCCCAAACATCAGAATGCCAAGGAATACGATCATTTCGTAGAAGACTGCTGCGGTGGCTTTCAGGAAGATGACCGTCCAGGGGAATAGGAAGACGGCTTCTACGTCAAATATGAGAAAGGCGAGTCCGAACACGTAGTACTGGATATTGGTGCGGGACCAGGAGAACGGCGTGACTTCGATTCCGCTCTCACAGGGAAGACGACCGCGTTCGCTATGCCGTCGCGGGGCCAAGACGTACGACGCAAGAAACATGCCGCCAATTACGAGCAATCCCACAGCGCCGCCGATGGCGATGACCGTTCAGTTATCAGCGAACCCTTCAACCAATAAGCGAACCTCTAAATGCAGTATCCATTGCTATATATCTGGTCGCACCAGAGAAAAGCGGAACTCGGCGCGGAACGGCGCGACGAATTTCGACGCGCTGCGAGATTGACATTAGCACCCGATCGTGTCCTAAACAACGATGAGTTGGGAAGGTCCGGGGATAGTTTGGCTGTGGGTAACACGTGGCCGCCCGGCCGCTTTCTCTATGTGCCTTGATCCAGGGCCGCTATGACGGTGTCCAGGTCCTTGTCTCCGCGCCCGGAAAGTAGGAGCAAAACTATGTCATCGGGGCTGAGCGTCGGCGCAAAATCAGACAGGTATGCAAGTGCGTGCGACGGCTCGAGCGCGGGGATTATTCCCTCAGTCCGGCTCAACAACTGGAAGCCCTCAAGGGCCTGTGCATCCGTGATGGCGACGTACTGCGCCCGTTCCGTGTCCTTCAGATAGCTGTGCTCTGGGCCAACTCCCGGGTAGTCCAGTCCCGCCGAGATGCTGTGCGCTTCCTTCACCTGCCCGTGTTCGTCCTGTAGCAAGTAGGACATCGCACCGTGGAGCACGCCGGGGCGGCCTTTGGTCATGGTCGCTGCGTGTTCGTCGGTATCGACGCCCGCGCCCGCTGCCTCGACGCCGATCAATCGGACCTCGTCGTCATCGATGAATCCGCTGAATAGTCCAATGGCGTTACTACCGCCGCCTACACATGCAATTGCGTAGTCAGGAAGTCGCCCTGCGGATTTGAGGATCTGTTCCCGTGACTCCCGGCCGATTACGGACTGGAAGTCGCGAACGATCATCGGGTACGGATGCGGTCCAACGGCACTACCGATGATGTAGTGGCTGGTCTCGATATTCGTTACCCAGTCACGGATCGTCTCGTTGATTGCATCTTTCAACGTCCGACTGCCGGACGTCACGGTCTCAACCCTTGCGCCAAGAAGCTCCATACGTCGCACGTTTGGCGCCTGGCGGGCAATGTCCTCTTCACCCATGTATACGATGCACTCCATGCCAAACATGGCGCACACGGTCGCAGTGGCTACGCCGTGCTGGCCTGCACCGGTCTCGGCGATGATCCGCTTTTTGCCGAGGCGACGTGCGAGAAGCGCCTGGCCGACGGCGTTATTGATCTTGTGCGCGCCGGTATGGATCAGGTCTTCACGCTTGATGTAGATCTTCGCCCCGCCAAGTTCACGAGTGAGGTTGGAAGCGAAGTAGAGAGCTGAGGGCCGGCCAACATAGTTGTTAAGAAGGTCGTCCAGCTCTGCGTTGAACGCCGGTTCAGAGCGTGCCGCCCTGTACTCACGCTCTAGTTCTTCAAGCGCGGCCATCAGGCTCTCAGGAACAAAGCGGCCGCCGTAGTCGCCAAAACGGCCGCGAGCGTCGGGAAGAGTGGGGCGAGATGTTGTGCCAGTCAATTAGATTTCCTGAGCCTCATACGTGCCTGGAGCTTGTAGCTTCCGATCACGTATAGGGCGACATCCGGGCTGACGGTAGAAATAATGAAGCTAGAATAGCAGCCTGTAAGGTCTGTCGCCTGACTTAATCTGGACTTTATCGGGACACGCATCATGACTTCCGAAACCCCACACAGCCGACCCGACCGTGACCAGTACTACATGGGCATAGCCCTCGCTGTACGGGCGCGGGCAAACTGCCGTGGCAGCAAGGTGGGCGCGGTAATCGTTCGTGAAGACCGAATTGTGTCGACCGGATACAACGGCACGGCACAGGATCTCCCCAACTGCGAAGACGGCGGCTGCCAACGCTGCGAAAACAGGGGCAGCAAGTACTCATCGGGCGAGGCTTACGACCTCTGCATCTGTGTTCACGCCGAGCAGAATGCCATCCTGTCGTCGGCACGTTTCGGAACCCCGATCGAGGGGACGGACGTTTATACGACGCTAAGGCCCTGCTTCAACTGCACCAAGGAACTTGTGCAGGCGCGTGTTCGCTCAGTGCGCTACATGTACGACTGGGTGCACCCCAGGGAAGACGTCCGGGACGAGTACAAACGTCTACAGAGTTTCATCAAGCTGGTGGCGCAGGTAGAGGTGGACGACCCGGACGCCGCATGGGCCGCGCCGGGACTACACGGCCCGCTCCAGATAGACCCACCGGGTCCGGGCGCACAAAGCGGATAGCCCCGATGAGCCGGTTATTCACTTAGCGAGCGCCCTCGTGCCAGATGTAGGGGTGCTTGAGCAGTTCTTCTTCGATCAGATCGGAGCCCAGGCCGGGCCTGTCTGAGAGTTTCAGGATGCCGTTCTCGATCTCCAACGGGTGGGTCATAATGTCGTCACGCCACGGGGCGTCGTCGACGTCGAGCTCCAGGATCTTAAAGTTGGGGACCGTTGCTGCGACGTTGGCGCTAACGAGCCTGTTGATGGGGCTGTGGCAGTTGTGGGGTGCTATCAGCGTGTCGTATGCGTGGGCCAGATCGCAAACCTTCTTGCCCATCGTGATCCCGTTCCACGCAAAGTCCGGCATCATGACGTCCATAGCGTGCCGCTCAAGAAATGGTCGATAGCCGTACGTGCCGAACAAGCTCTCTCCGGTGCAGATGGGTGTGGTGGTGGAGTCACGAATCACCCGCAACACGTCAGCATCGTAGGTTTCTGTCTCAAGCCACATCATGTCGAACGGTTCAAGGGTGCTGGCGATTTTTATGGCGGCGCCTATTTTGAAGTTGAGTGCGATGTCGATGGCGATACCGACGTCCGGGCCTAACGACTCTCTGAACGTACCGATAACGGTCTCGATGTTGCGGAGCGTTGATGACGATACATCGCCGTTGGACATCTTCTCAGGGATGGCATCGGGGCGATCTGAGAGCGGGATCAGTTGGTCTTGATCGCCGTGTAGCCACGCTCAAGCACTTCTTCGGACAGTTTTTTCAGATCGTCCATGGTTGAGACTTTCGGCACCCCAAGTTTCTCTGAGTGCTGTGCCCGAGAGCCACCGCAATGAGTCCAGTAGAGCGGGAACTCGTCCCGAATCTTGCCTCCCAGCAGTTGCCACACGGGGACACCAAGCGCCTTTCCCTTTATGTCCCACAGCGCTGAGTCGATCCCGGACATCGCCTTGAACGCTATACCGCCGTAGTGACGGATGTTGCGGTCATACAGGTCCCACCAGATCGATTCAACTTCGTGTGGGTCACGTCCGATCACGAACTGGCCGTAAAGCTCTACCGCCGCAGCAACAGTTGGGGCAGCGCCCCAGTCCGTGCAGTCGCCCCAGTCGATCAAGCCTTCATCGGTTTCAATCCTCACGAAGGTCCACGAACATCAAGACCTCCATCACAGATGAAGGTCTTGATGTTCGTTACTTTCACTGCCGGCTACCCTCTGGAGACTTGCTGTACGTAGGAATCGAAACGAAATTAGGACTCGCGGCTGATCTCCACGCCTACCGAATCAGCGCCACGTAGGGCGCCCGGCTTCTGGACACTGACATCGGCCCGGACGACAGCCTCAGGTTCAAGGCAGATCGTGGCAATGTTGCGCGCCATCGCCTCGATCAGGCCGTAGGAGGACGCCTCGACATGTGCCTGGATCGCTTTGCTGATGTCCCGATAGTTGACCGTGTCGTCGATATCGTCCGATTCGCCGGGCTTGCTGAGATCGGCGTGCAGGGTGATATCGATGACCACGTCCTGCTTCGTGACCCGCTCCCAGTCGTTTATGCCGATGATGCAGTTGACCTTCAGGCCGGTTATGTGGATGAGATCGGTCGTCATGTACGAGAAAGCCTCTGGCCGCCATCAACGTAGATGGTCTCGCCGGTGATGTAGTCGTTTTCGATGAGCATCATCACCACCTGAGCCACCTCTTCAGGGGAGCCGAGGCGGCCGAGCGGTGTGCGGGAGGACAGCTTCTCAGAAAGTGCCTCGTCCTCTTCCGGGGCTGCCGTGACGGGCAGCAGAATGGCCCCGAGTGCGACTTCGTTAACCTGAATCGATGGGGCCAGCGCCGCCGCCAGCGAACGCGTAAGCCCCCCCAGCGCAGCTTTGCTCACGCCGTATGCGAATCGCTTGGGGCGCGTCGTCTTCCAGTCGGTAAGACTAATGATCTTGCCGGGTTCGTCACCAAGGCTCTTTGCGATCGCGCGGGACAGCACAAAGGGAGCGGTCAGGTTCACGGCCAGGTTTTCGTCCCAGTCGGCGTCGTCCGTCTCTTCAAGCCAACGATCCCGAAATACAGACGCACTGTTGATCAGAATATCCAGCGAGCCAAACCTCTCAACCACCGCTGGAACAAGTGCTTCAACCTGTGCGCGGTCGGAAAGCTCCGCCTGAAACGTGTCCGCCTGACCGCCGCTCGCAACGATCTCGTCCGCAAACTCGCGTGCCTCTACCTCTGAGTTCCGGTAGTGGATCGCGATACTTGCGCCTGACTCTGCCAGACGATGAGCGATGACATTACCGACTCGCACGCCTGCTCCGGTCACGAGAGCGACTTTGTTCTGGGTGTTCATCGGTAGCTGGGTACCGCCCTACAAAATCGGGTTGGAGCCCGGGCGGATGTGCATCATGAACTCACCACGGGTAGATGCGTTATCCCTGAAAGCCCCCAGCATTGCGCTGGTCACCATGGTGGTCCGCTGCTTTTTTACTCCACGCATCGCAGCGCACAAGTGAGTTGACTCCACCACGACGGCGACGCCGCGCGGCTGGATGAGCTCCTCAAGGAAACTGGCGATCTGCTGCGTCATCCGCTCCTGAACCTGAAGTCGTCGAGCGAACATCTCCACTATCCGGGGGATTTTAGACAGGCCAATGACCTTGTCCGTAGGCAGGTATCCGACCGACGCGTTGCCGTAGAACGGGAGCATGTGGTGCTCACACATGCTGTAGAAATCAATGTCCTTCACGACGACCATCTCGTCGTATTCGACATCAAACAGGGCGTTGTTCAGTAACTCAACCGGATCCGTCGTATATCCGGACAGTAGCTCGTCGTACATACGTGCGACTCGGGACGGAGTGTCAGTAATCCCGTCTCGTGACGGGTCTTCACCGACGGCCTCCAGAATCGTCTTGATCGCGCCGGCAACAACGCCTTTGCAGTCAGCGCTCAGGACGGGGCCGTCCTCAAACACGATTTTTTCTGGCCGAGACTCAAGCCCGTCTAAGGCCTTGCCAAGTTTTTCTTCTTTCATGACCAAATCCTCTATCAATCCCATCACCGTCACCACTATCGATGCGTGCAATCGGCAGTACCCATGTCACGAATGCCCAGTCTACCGGCTATTAACCGCCAGCTATCGCCGGAAGGAAATGGACCTCAATTTCAGGATCATCGATCTTGTGGATCAATCCCTGCCTTGTGGCCTGTTCTCCGACGATAGCCGCCAACCCGGGCCTCAGTCTTCCATCAACCAGCAGATAAGCGGCGGCACCCGGAAATTCTTTTTCCAGATTCTCAATCACTTCCCTGAGATTTTTGCCCGGGATTTGCGCTTCGATCTGGCCGTTGGTCAATTTTCGGAGTGGTTGAGGTATGAATACTCGGGCCATCCGGGGTTTCCTTAATCTTGTACCGGCACGCCTGGACGGCCTGAACTGACTGACTGTGCGCCCCTGTTGGGTACCTTTAGATCATAGTTCAGTGGAAACACGCGTAACGACTAAAATAGAAAGAGACGGCCCGTATTGACGAGCCGCCTCTCATGTCTTCGTTATCGGTACTTATACCTGAACGCTGACTTTATTTCTTCGCCGCAAGAGCAGTGAGAATGCTTCCTGCATTCATCGGGGTCGTCCGTAGTCGAACGCCCAGTGCGTCGTGGATCGCGTTAGCGATCGTTGCCACCGGCGGGACGATCGGCACTTCGCCGACACCACGGACACCAAACGGGTGGCCCGGGTTCGGAACCTCGACGATGATCGTCTCGATTTCCGGCAGGTCAAGCGAGGTCGGCATCCTGTAGTCCAGGAAGCTGGAGTTGACCATCGCGCCGGCGTCGTTGAGGAAGTACTCCTCGTTCAACGCCCAGCCGATGCCCTGCGCAACAGCGCCCTGCATCTGGCCTTCAACGTAAGACGGGTGAATCGCCGTGCCAACATCCTGAACGATGGTGTAGCGGATCACGTCCGTTTTGCCGGTCTCCGGGTCGATCTCGATGTCGCAAATCTGCGTGGAGTAGGCACCGCCGGCTCCCTCAGGGTCTACCGAAGCGCTGCCCACGACCGGTCCGCCGGTCGAGCCCAACTTGCTTGCCAGCTCTTTGTGAGAGAGGCGTAGTTCCGGGTCAGACTTCGACTGGTAACTGCCGTTGGCAAACTCAATCTCGTCGACTTCAACGTCCCAGAGCTTGGCCGCACGCTCACGGAGCTGTACGACAACATCCTGCGCCGCATCGTGTGCGGCGTAGCCGGTCGCGTACGTCGTCCGGCTTCCGCCGGTGACGTCGGTGTAACCAATGCCTTCCGTGTCAGCGACGTGCGGACGCACGTCTCCTGCCGGGATGCCAAGTACTTCCGCCGCCATCATTGAGATGGAAGCGCGGGAGCCGCCGATGTCGGTCGAGCCTTCGGTCAACGCAACGGTTCCGTCTTCGTTGACGGAGATCGTCACGGCCGACTTCAGGCCGATGTTGAACCAGTAACCGGAAGCAACTCCACGTCCGCGAAGCTTACCGTCCGGACCGTTCTTCTCGAGCGGGGTGTTCCAGTGGTCAGAGGCCCTCGCTGCTTCATGAGTCTCGATCGCCCCGATGATCGGGTGGATCGGCCCATCAGCCCTGCGCGTGCCTTCTCTGGCGGCGTTCTTGATCCGGAACTCGAGCGGGTCCATGCCCAACTCCTCGCAGATCTCGT
This sequence comes from Dehalococcoidia bacterium, assembly GCA_963582115.1. Classification (GTDB taxonomy): domain Bacteria; phylum Chloroflexota; class Dehalococcoidia; order Lucifugimonadales; family Lucifugimonadaceae. Next base: position 8,427 of record CAUZRH010000010.1, on the reverse strand, counting down.
CAACCACCGTCTCCATGGCATACGCAGCCTGCGTCGCGCCGGGTGCCCGGTAGGCGGCCGTCTTGGGCTTGTTTACGACAACGTCGTAGCCGTCTATTCGAGTATTCGGAATGTCGTAGCAGGAGAAGACACACATCATCCCTGCGCCGACCGGGGATCCCGGATACGCGCCCGCATCAAAACGGAGATCCGCAGTTGCGGCCGTGATAGTGCCGTCGTTCTTCACGCCTACCTTGGCGCTCATCCAGGTACCCGGCGTCGGGCCTGTGGACTCGAACACAGATGTCCGTTCCATAAGCAGCTTGACCGGACGACCTGATTCTCTAGAAAGAATCGCAGCGACGGGTTCCAGGTAGCTCGGGATTTTGCCCCCAAAGCCGCCACCGATCTCCAGCGGAATTACTTTCACTGAGGAGTCTGGAACCCGAAGAATTCCGGCGGTTTGACGGCGTGTCGGGAATGAACCCTGCGTGCTCGTCCAGATCGTGATCCGGTCCTCTTCGTCCCACGTGGCGGTAGCGTTGTGCGGCTCTATGTAGCCCTGGTGAACCATCGCCGTGTCGAACTCACGCTCGATAACGATGTCTGCCTCGCCAAATCCTTTTTCGACATCGCCGAACTCGTGGCGGATGTGGTTCGCCTGGTTGGTCTGGCCGTCGATCTTCTCGCCGAGGTCCTGGCCTTCCAGTTCCTCCAGAACAATCGGCGCTCCAGGCTTCAAGGCTTCCAAAACCGTTGAGACCGGCTTAAGGACTTCGTAATCGACCTTGATGAGAGCGGCCGCCTCAAGAGCGGTGTTTTTATCCAGCGCCGCTATTGCGGCAACGGGATGGCCTTTGTAAAGGACCTTGTCCCCCGCCATCACATTGTTGGATGCGTAGCGGAAGTTGATGGCGCCCTCACCGAGATCGACGAGTGTGTCGTGCGCTCCCGGAAAATCGGCGCTCGTGATCACGGAGTAAACACCCGCCATCGCTTTCGCAGCGGAGGTGTCTATCGACTTGATGCGGGCATGTGCGTGCGGGCTTCGGAGAACCGCGCCCTGCAGGAGACCGGGGAGCTTAATGTCAGCTCCGTAGATCGCCCTACCGGTGACCTTGTCATATCCGTCGTGACGGATGGGACGGGTCCCAATTACGTTGTACTTGCCCTTGGTGGTTTCTGTTGTCATCGAGACCTCCCTAGGCCGACTTGGCGACCTTCTGGACCGCCTTAACAATCTTGTCGTAGCCCGTGCAACGGCACAGGTTTCCGGCAAGCCAGAATCGGATTCGTTCTTCGCTCGGGTTAGATTCTTTCTCGAGCAGTGCCTTGGCAGACACAAGGAAACCCGGGGTGCAAATTCCGCATTGCAGAGCGGCTTCCTCAAGGAAAGCCTGCTGGAGCGGGTGCAGCTGGCCGGGCTCGGCCATGCCTTCGATAGTCTCGACGGTGCTGCCGTCGATCTCTGCCCCGAGTACACAGCATGAGTCGACGATGCGACCGTCCAGGTTGACGGTGCATGCGCCACAGTTGCCGTCGTTGCAGCCTTCCTTGGTGCCGGTGAGGTTCAGCTCGTCACGAAGCGTGTCGAGGAGGCTCACATACGGCGCTACCAGGAAGTCGATTGGTTCTCCGTTCAGGGTTGCCCTGACTCTTACTTTTTCGACCAAGTTAGCTGTTCTCCCGGGCGCGTTCGACGGCCCTTTCAAGAGTGCGGCGGGTCAGAACGCCGACCAGGTGTTTGCGTTGTTCGTCCGTGCCGCGCATGTCGGAGATCGGAGATGCGTCCGCGCTCGCTGCCTGCGCTGCTGCGGAGATGTTGTCCGCAGTGGCTTCCTTACCGGCAAGCAGATCGCCGGCGGAGGAGAGGATGGGCGTCGGGCCGACCGCAGCAAGTGCTACACGGGCTGACACGATGGTGTTTCCATCCAACTGGACTGAGCTGGCAACGCCGGCTACGGCGATGTCCATCTCGTTTCGGGGAGTGAAGCGCTGGTAAGCAGCCCCAAAACCCTTCTTGGGGGCAGGCATCTTCATCTCAACCAGGAACTCACCATTGCCGATGACTGACCGGCCCGGGCCGGTGCAGAAGTCCTCAACCGCCACTTCACGCGTCCCGTTAGGTCCGGCGATCACGCAAGTGGTGTTATGGACGATGAGTGAGGGGATACCGTCTCCACTGGGGGAGGCGTTACAGAGGTTGCCGCCGAGACCTGCTCGGGACTGGATCTGTATTCCGCCGATGATGCTGACGCTGTCCACCAGTCCGGGGAATGCTGCAGCGATCTTCTCGTCCTCGTAAACGCGGTAGCAGGCTACTGCGGCGCCGAGACGAAACTCGGAAGAACCAAGTTCAAGAACATTGGTCTCAGGGATGTGCTTGACGTCAACCAGGGCGTCCAGTTCCCAACGGCCGGCGCGCGCCATAACAAGGGCGTCCGTTCCGCCAGCAAGTGGCCTGGCGCGCTCACCATGTTTGGCGAGAGCGGAAATGGCTTCGTCTACGCTCGTAGCGCGGACATATTCAAACGGGTGCAAAAGCGAGGCTCCTTAAATAACTCTTGCCACTGACAAGACAAGGGACGACGCCAAAAACAATTATCACAAGTGCATGGCACTCGTGAAAGCGTTCGCATTGCGCTCATACGCGCCCGGCGGAGCGGCGACCCCGGATACGGCATTATGCCTCCGCTCCACACGGGCCGCAACAGCCATAAGGCAATATGGCCGATCCGAATGGTTTGATCTGATGGCCCCCCCGGGCACTACTAATCCCTTCCTAATACCACCTAGATACCCTCTGGCAAATGCGTTTCGCCCGCCACAAAGAAGCTCAAGCCCCGTTAGAATCCGCCCGGAAAGCATCAGAATGCAGACGCAAATCTGCTCTAAATTGCTTCAAACCGACCATCAACAACCGTCAATCAAAGGTTCACACATGCCCGAGCCCGCTATCTTCAAGGCCTCCAGGGTCGCCAATCCGGCTAACGATGCCTGGCTGACCGATCACGCCGTGGTCACGGATGCATCGGGAAGAGTTCAGGCGGTTGTACCAGCTTCCACGCTTGGAGAGACACCCGGCACCAAGACGTACGACCTTGGCAATGTGTCCTTAATCCCGGGCCTGGTTGAGGCGCACTCTCATCTTCATGTCAGCCCGGACCTGAATGGATTCGCAAATATCACGACGGAGTCCGATGACCGCATGGTGATGCGGGCGGTAGGTGCCGCACGAAAGGCGCTTCTTTCCGGCGTCACGACGATGCGTGATATTGGTTCACGCAACCAAGTGGCGTTTCCGGTCCGAGATGCTATCGAGGCGGGTGTCGTCCCAGGACCACGACTTCAACTCGCGGGAACGCCGATCACGACGACGGCCGGTCACTGCTGGATGTTCGGCACGGAGGCGGACTCCCTTGAGGACGTGGTGAGGGCCGTAAGGGAGCAGGTCAAGCTGGGCGCAAACGTGATCAAGATCATGGCGTCTGGTGGGAATTTTACGCCCACATCTAACCCGCGTATGACGCAGTACCCCGCCGAAACGCTGCGCGCCGCAGTAGTGGAAGCGGAGCGTCTTGGCATCTACGTCGTGGCGCATTCACACGCCACCGAAGGCATCCGAAACTGCATCGACGCCGGTATTCACCAGATCATCCACTGCCGATGGCTATCGTCTGACCCGACTGTTGCGATGGATTACGACGAGGATGGCGCATCTCAAATGGCCGACCAGGGCCAATGGGTGGACCCGACTATCGCACTCCAGATACTGGGTGCTGAGGCAAGGGCAGCTGGTGCGCCCGCACGAAAGCTCCACTGGGGCATAGCGGCGGCAAGGCCCACGCAGGAGCAAACGTTAGAAGTGCTGCAGGACATGCGCCACAAGGGTGTCCGTTACACCACAGGCCTGGACATGGGCATGGCGTACGCCGATTACGACAAGTCTGCTTATAACGCGATCTCGTTCGTAGAATCACTCGAATACACGCCGTGGGAGGGGATAGCCGCAGCAACTTCCGTGACCGCAGAGGCGCTCCGGGTGGATGACAACGTTGGTTCGCTCCAGCCCGGCAAGTTCGCCGACCTTGTGGCCGTTGAAGGTGATCCTTCAAAGGACATTCGAGCGTTGGCCCGGTCCACCGATGTGGTGAAGGGCGGAGTGCCAGTGAAACTGGGAGGGCGACCCCTCGTCTAAACTCAGGGTCCTTTCTCGACTTCGAATTACTTACCTGCGAACGCTCTTCCCCATTTCAAGGATCGCCTACACGTGACTGAAAACGCTGTCTACAAAGCCTCTCGTGTCGCCAACGCAGATGTAACCGCATGGCTACCGGATCATGCCGTGATCGTCGAAGACGGTCGTATCTCGGAAGTGGTTCCGCAGAGTGCACTGGCCGTCGGTATCTCTGACACCCATGCGGTGCATGAACTGGCCGATGTATCGCTGCTGCCCGGTCTTATAGAGGCTCACGCACACATGCACACGGCCGCGGGCCCGGACCCGTTGTATACCCAGCAGGCGGCATTTAACGACTCGAAAGAGTTTTTCATCATGCGCTCGGTCGATCACGTCAGGACGACCCTCCTTAGTGGAGTGACGACGATGCGGGACCTAGGCGGCCCAACGGATGTAGTTTTTCCGGTTAGAGACGCCGTTAGGGCAGGCGTAATCCCCGGGCCACGCTTGCAGCTTGCGGGCGCACCGATCACGACGACCGCTGGGCACTGCTGGTTCTTCGGCTCTGAAGCGGATACCGCTGAAGAAGTCGTGAGAGCTATCAGGGAGCAGGTCAAACTGGGGGCAGACCTGATTAAGATCATGTCCACCGGCGGAATGTTCACGCCAACGGCAAACCCGCGTTCAGCCCAGTACCCGGTTGATACGCTACGCGCTGCGGTGGTTGAGGCGGAACGACTTAATGTCCAGATCGTGTCCCACTGCCTGGCGGCGGACGGGGTTCGAAACTGTATAGAGGCTGGAATTCACACGCTCATCCACGCACGTTGGCACGACTCAGATTTCAGCAAGGGGCTTGCGTACGACCCGGATGTCGCACAGATGGCGGCGGACAAAGGGATCTGGGCGGACCCGACTACCGGTCACATCATGCTAGGAGACGTGAGGATCGCCGCGGGTGATGTGCCTCCCCGTGTGCCGCACTGGGCGGTTTCTGCAACCACGGTCCCAGAAGAGGAACACGACGCTGCGCTGCGCGATATGCGGGCACGAGGCGTTCGATTTGTGACGGGGCTAGATATGGGCATGGCGCACGGCGATTTTGATATGTCGGCGGCAAACGCGTGGTCGTTCGTAGAACTTCTCGGCTTCACCAACTGGGAGGCGATAGCCGCATCGACCGTTGATACCGCTGAATCGCTGCGCCTGGGATCAGAGACCGGCGCTATAAGGGCAGGACTGAGCGCCGACATGATGGCCGTTTCCGGTGATCCGTCTGACGACATACAGGACCTTTTCAACTGCACAGACGTCGTAATAGAGGGTCGACTAGTTAAGAGGGACGGGCGGGCACTGGTCTAGCGCGTTCCGTAATCACGGCCATCTGCTTGCCGCCTAAACTGCTCTCGTAATAATCGAGGTCAAATTTGAGACCACGGGGAGTTTTCCACAACGGCAAGGGAACGGTCGCACAAGAACACGTTCCAGATATCGATCACAGGCTCGCGCTGGAAAATTTTAAGCATCAGGCGTCCTGAACCGGTACCCGACGTTCCATACGGTCTCAATAAAACGGTGTTCCACGTCGTTGATCTTGCTGCGTAGTCGCCGAATGTGAACGTCGACCGTCCTTGTCCCGCCGTAATAGTCGTACGCCCAGACCGTCTGCAGTAGTGCCTCACGAGAGTAGACGTGGCCGGGATTGGATGCTAGGACTCTAAGTAGTTCATATTCCTTGAAAGTCAGATCAACTTTGCGCCCGGAGACCGTCACCTCGTAACGTTCAATGTCGATCCGTATCTCCCCTTGATGCACGACATTGGCTGAGTCATCGCCTCCCATGCGTGAGATCAGTAGTCCGATCCTGACGGCGAACTCTTCAGCGCTGAACGGCGGAAAACAATAATCGACATGGCCACCGGATACGTTCAGATCCTGGGTCGAAAATCCCGCCGCAAGCACCAGTACCGGCAGGGACAACCCGAATGCCGTCTCCACATGCCCGTGTAAATCTGCCTCAGATGCTCCCGAAAGGACAACAACCGACCGGCATCCGGCGGCTACATCCGGAATCCGGACCTCCGAAAGTCGTATCAGCGTCAGATCATGGGCGGACCCAGCCAGCGCGGATTCAAGCGGTCCCGACTCGTCTTCAGAGAGTCCTACTAACAACACTGTGGTCATGTGGAGTGTGTCCGATCAAGCGCGTTTCGTCGCAGAGAGTCGCAATAAAGGCGATTCTGTAACGCCGGATCACCGATTTTTCTAGGAATTTTACTCTGCATCATTTTTGCCGGCTGAACCGACAATCCGGGGTTGAATGAACGTGAAATGACGCACAATGTTATTACGCCGGGCCAGCCGATATGAAATTTGGTGGGGAAATCGATCCCTCCAGCCGAGAGATGATGCCGCTTTCCGTTGACTTGGACCGTCGCTGATTCTTATACTTCTCGTTTGTCGTTTGTAGCGAATGGCTGAAGGCGGTGGGGATATTTCCTCCGTCATCGTATCTGAACGCCTCAACAAACATGGCGCCGGAAATCAATATCCAGGGCGGGATAATGCCGACAGCGAATCAATTGATGCGGAAGCCGCGGAAGCGCACCCGTGGGAAGTCCAAGACTCCGGCACTCGGTTTCGTCTACAACTCGTTGACGGACCGAATGCGACGGGGCGATGGCAGCCCACAGAAACGTGGCGTTTGTTTGCAGGTGAAGACGGTCACCCCGAAGAAGCCGAACTCGGCTCTTCGTAAAGTGGCCCGTGTTCGACTAACCAACGGTCTTGAGGTCACGGCGTACATCGGTGGCGAAGGCCACAACCTCCAGGAACACTCGGTCGTCCTTGTAAGGGGCGGGCGTGTGAAGGACCTTCCTGGGGTTCGATATCACATAGTGCGTGGTGCACTAGACACTTCAGGTGTCGATGACCGTCGCCGTGGCCGTAGTAAGTACGGTGCGGTGAAGCCACAGGGTTAATTTCGGGGTCGACATTCGGCCCAACCACCCCGACATAAAGGGTCAGGACCGCCCACATGGGCGTCAGACTCGAAACAAGTCGGGGTTTTTGGTGGAAAGGAAACAACGCTTCCGGACAACGGGAACCCGCACAGGAATGGCTTCGACCATATCTCGGTAAGTACCGACCGGAAGATGAAATAAAAATGGCAAGGCGAAGGCGCGCAGAGCGACGAACAATTGACCCGGATCCACGTTTCGGTAACGTGGAATTGGCCCGTTTTACTAACCGTCTCATGAAAGGCGGCAAGAAAACGGTGGCGCAGCGCGCTGTCTATTCCGCCCTGGAAATGCTTGAAAGCGAAACCAGCAGGCCGGGACTAGAGGTCTTTGAGCAGGCGATCCGTAATGCGACGCCGATGCTTGAAGTTAAGCCCCGGCGTGTCGGTGGTGCCACGTATCAGGTACCCACGGAGGTTCGCCCTGAACGCCGTGTCTCTCTGGCCATGCGATGGCTGATCACAGCAGCACGGGCACGCCAGGGAGCGCCAATCTCAAGGCGTCTCTATAACGAACTTCTCGACGCTTCGCGAGGACAGGGTGCAGCAGTGCGCCGACGTGAAGAGCTTCACCGAATGGCCGAGGCAAACCGGGCATTCGTTCACTACCGCTGGTAAAAACCGGCACAACTTCGGGGGGTCGTCGACTTTATCGGCTGTAACGCCGGAAAGTACGGACTAAACACGAATGGCTACTACAGTGGCTTCAACAACTGATCTAACGAAGATCCGAAACATCGGATTTATCGCCCACATCGACGCCGGTAAGACGACGGTGAGTGAACGCGTCCTCTATTTCACCGGTATGACGCACAAAATTGGCGACATCGATGACGGCACCACGGTGATGGACTTCATGGATCTCGAGCGTGAGCGCGGGATCACTATCGCTTCGGCGGCCACGTCCACTGAATGGGACGGTCACCAGATCAACATCATCGACACCCCCGGTCACGTGGACTTCACAGCTGAAGTCGAGCGTAGCCTCAGGGTGTTGGACGGCGGGGTCGTGATTATCGACGCCGTAGCCGGTGTCCAGCCGCAGTCAGAAACTGTCTGGCGGCAGGCTGAGCGGTACTCCGTGCCCCGCATGGTATTCGTAAACAAGATGGACCGTGCCGGCGCAAACTTCCCCAAAGCTGTTGAGTCTCTCGTGCGCCGATTAGGCGCAAACGCTGTTCCGATCCAGATACCGATCGGCGCAGAGGCAGACTTCAACGGCATGGTCGACTTGATCGAGATGAAGGCG
>CAUZRH010000009.1:0-16705 GCA_963582115.1 Dehalococcoidia bacterium | reverse complement strand
TTGCAGGTACACACAGATATCTCGCGTTTATCCGCAACTCTGGGTTGAGATGAAAAGCCAATTAAACGGTGATTATGACCGTCTAACGAGGTTGGTTGGCGAGCCTCTGTCGGATCGTCGCAATCACGCTTTTCATCTCAGGGTCTGTCTCAATAAGTTGTTCCATTTTCCGCTGAGCGTAGAGAACCGTCGAGTGGTCTCGACCGCCTAATGCAAGTCCAACCTGAGGTGAGCTCAGGGAACTCGTCTCTCTCAGAAGGTACATCGCCACGTGACGCGCCAGTGAGACCTCTTTGGTCCTCCTGCGACCCTTGATGGTCTCCGGATTCGTGCCGAAGTGTTCAGAGACGGCGTTAATAACGGCTGATGGTGTCATCGGGGCTTCCTGCCGTGTTGTCAGCAGATTGCCCAGCGCCTTTCGTGCGACCTCTACCGTGACCGGCGCACCCGTCATGTGGGCGTAAGCGATGATCCGGTTCAGCGAACCCTCTAGTTCTCTGACGTTTGATGTAGGCCGTGAAGCCACAACATCAAGAACATCCTCGGGTAGCTCCGTCTGAAGCCCCTTGGACTTTTCACGAAGAATTGCGGTACGCATCTCGTAGTCTGGTGGCTGGATATCTACTACCAGTCCACCTTCAAGTCGGGACTGAATGCGTTCTTCCAAGAGTGACTGCCGGGCAGGCTCGTCACCGGTCACAACAACCTGTTTGGCACCCATGTGTAGCTCGTTGAAGGTGTGGAAGAAGCCTTCCTGAGTCTGGGATTTTCCGGAGATAAACTGAATATCGTCCACCAGAAGGGCGTCTGCGCCCCTGTAGAACGCACGGAACTGCTCCGTAGTCCCGTCCTGGATGGAGCGAATGTAGTCGTTAGTGAATCGTTCACTGCTGACGTAGATCAGGTGCATGCCACGGGACTTCAACTCATTCCCGATCGCCTGAAGAAGATGCGTCTTCCCCAGGCCAACTCCCGCATACAGGTAAAGAGGGTTGTAGACACTGCCCGGGGCCGTAGCCACGCGAGTGGCTGCCGCGTGAGCAAGTTCGTTTGACGGTCCAGAGACGAACTCGTCGAACGTGAAACGCGGGTTTAGCGGGAGCGACCCAAAAGGAGAATCAACCTGAGTCTGAGATCTCTCAACCGGTTGAGATTGATGATCAATCTGTTCGCTTTGCTGGGATCGGGTAGTGTCCGCGGGGAGTCCATCGCTATCAGCAATGACCTCAAAACGGACCGACACGGGCTCGCCTGCGATACGCTCAATTGCGCGAGAGATGGTCGCTGCGAGACGCTCTTCAAGCCAGGTAGCTGCGAAAGCGCTCTCGGTGCCAATTACCAGACAGTCGTCATCGAAACGGAGCGCCTGAGTGCCTTTCAGCAATGTCTCAAAGTTCGCCCTCGGAACTTCTAATTGAAGTCGACCGAGGGTGGCGGTCCAGATTTGTGATGGCGCTTGAGTGGTCAGAATGGCGTCCTCTGGCGGGATCAGAGAGGGGAAGGTTCGATGGGTAGTCCGAGGCCGGCGCCGGGACCTAAAATGGTGCTTGCGGTGCCGGGTCACACTGCACCAGCGCACCACTCCGAAGCCGCTGTGACGTTACCATGTACCCCGGGAAACACAAGCCCTTCAGAGACAGAGTTTAGGGCCAATAAACGGGGAAAATTATTCAAGTCCATCGGGTGCTCAATATGCTCACTACAGGTTGGGAAATGATCCGGAACCGTGTATTAATGCTTGTGAACACCGCGCGTCAACCCGTTATGCGATTCATTTTGGGCCGGGACCCTCAGAGTTGCCTAGGGAGGGGTCTGACGCAATGACGCGGATCACATTTTTCGGCACCCCTGAACCTGCGGCAAAAGCCCTGCGCGCCCTGGTGGATTCCGGGCATGATGTGGCTGCCGTTTACACGCGTCCGGACAGGGTATCGGGGCGGTCGAAAGTCCCACGACCGACGCCGGTAAAAGAGGCCGCACTAGAACTCGACCTTCCGGTCCACACCCCGGCGAACCTTCGCGGTGATGAAATCCTGGCGGAGCTGGCGTCGACTTCCGCGGAAATCTTTGTGGTCCTCGCGTACGGGCGGATTTTGCCGCTGGGGATCCTGGACCTTCCACCCCGTGGCGTGCTCAACGTTCATCCCTCTCTGCTGCCTCTATACAGAGGCCCAAGCCCAGTCGTTACCGCCATCGCTCAGGGGGCGAGCGAGACCGGAGTCTCTGTGATGCTCCTGGATGAAGGAATGGACACTGGCCCGGTGATAGCGCAGTCGGACCCGGTGCCCATTGCTAACACAGATACGGCAGAGGAGCTCACCGACCGACTGTTCACCATGGGTGTGCACCTGATGGTCGAGACGATCCCTGCCTGGGAGCGTGGTGATATCGAGGCAGTACCGCAGGACGACGATCTCGCCACGGTGACGAGTCTCGTCGAAAAAGCACACGGTGAACTCGATTTCACGTCCACGGCCGAAAACATCGACCGCACGATACGCGCTTATCACCCGTGGCCCGGAACTTTTACTCGCTGGGGCGGGAAGCTGTTGAAGATACTGGAAGCGTCGGTTCTCAAGGAATCCTCGGGCGACCCGGGCACGGTTTCGACATCGGAAGGCAAACTACTTATTGCGACCTCCGACGGGAGTCTTGACGTAAAACGCCTTCAGTTAGAAGGTCGCGACGCGGTCACCGCGATCGAGTTCCTCAGCGGCTACTCAGCGATTGTCGGCATCCAACTGCCGGACGGAGACTAGAGGCTCGGGCTAAGATCGCGTAGCAACCGACCTCTACCTGCCCTCTAATCCTTCACCTCCAAACCTTTTAGGGGTAAGCAACAAGTGCGTTCTAGCATCACGACCGGCAACAACCTTGAATCCGTACTCGGGACGGCGTCGCTGGCCATAGTGGGCGACCGCCTGTACTCATCCGGCCTGATTCCTGCGCAACGAGGCAGCGCCGTCTCGGAGGCGCGACAGGTGTACCAAGCCGCCGCGGACGTGATGCACAGGGCTGGATCATCACTCGCAGACGTTGTCCGAGTGCGCGCTTGGTTTACGGAAGACGAAGGCGACGAGGCTATACGTGGGGTCCATCCGGTTCTCTTCGACGACCCCGGACCGGCGCTTAGCGTGATTGGGACGCCGAATCTTCCAAACGGCGTAAAGGTGATGCTTGAGCTGGAAGCAGTACTTGGCTCGGCTTCGGATCTGGTGCGCTTCCTTCCACAGTCCGGTGAGGGCTGGTCTCATGCGGTGCGCCATAATGACGAGGTCTGGGTTTCCGGGCTGACATCGGCAGATGTCGAAGGCTCAGACGCTGTCATCGACGGATACGGCCCCGCGGTTACGGGCGTGATGGATGCAGTCTCAGGTGCGTTAACCGGCGTTGGAGTGGATCCGTCTGACGTCGTGGCCACACGCCATTTCATGGCGCGGGACGTTCACGGCTGGGCTCTTCCTCAGACAAAGTTGGACTTCATGGCAAAAAGCACCCCCACCTCTGCCGGGATCACCGTGGAGCGTTCAAGCCAGGACAACGCCCCCTTCATGTTTGAGTGTGAGGCCGTGTCGGGAGCGTCTGAAATCGCTAAGCGTGTCTGGTCCGGACGAACTTATGAGACCGAGCACAACTACTGCCGCGCCGTTCGTATGGGTGACGTTGTATATGTGGCGGGCACAACCTCTACGCAGGCCGGAGAGATTGTGCAGCACCCCTACGAGGTCGGGGAGCAGGTCAAAGACATTCTTGAGATCATTCGCTGGGCGTTCGAAGAGCACGGCCTGGCCTGGAGCGACCTTGTTCGCACACGCACCTACATCGTGGGCGGCCCAGACAAGCTGGTCGAGGGACAGGCCGCGCTGCAAAGTGTTATCGGCGGGATGGACGCGGCTGCAGCGGTGATCGGAATACCTGTGCTGGCTCGACCTGAGGTGGTGGTTGAGATCGAAGCGACGGCTGTAGTTACATCCGCCTGAACCTCAAGCACGCCTGTAGACGTCTTATCGTCCTGAAGCAGATGCACGTTTAGCTGCGATGCCCTTCAACAGGACACGTCTAATGGACTTTGACCAGATCGCAGAAGTGCCGAAATAATTCCGGGTTTGCCGGGAGACTCCAGCCGTACGACCAACCTAGTCGGCGGAGGCACCAAATGCTCGAGCGATTCAAAGTCCCAGAGGCAGACCGCGTTTACGTATCCGAAGAGAAGATACGCGCAGCCACAAACGCCGTGTTCCTCAAGATGGGGCTGGACGAAACCGGCGCAGCCAGAGCACGGACCTACTCATAACTAACGACCTTCGTGCCGTAGAGACGCACGGCGCGTCCAACATGCTGAGGAAGTACGTCCAAGGTTACGGTGCTGGTTCGAATAACCCGAGGCCACAGGTTAAGGTCGTACGTGAATCGGCGACCACGGCAACGCTGGACGGCGACGGCGCGCTCGGGATCCACGTTGGCCCGGGCGCCATGCGCATGGCCATCGAAAAGGCCGAGAAGTATGGCATGGGCGCCGTGACGATGTTCAACTCCGGCCACCTGGGCGGCTGCGGATACCACGCCATGCTGGCGATCGAGCACGACATGATCGGCGTAGCGACGACCGGTGGCGGCGGAACGCCCTTCATGCTTCCTACCTACGGTGCCGAGCCTCGCTTCAACACCAATCCAATGGGCTGGGCCGCTCCGGCGCGAAACATGCCTCCCTTCCTGTTTGACGTCGCGACCACGCAGATCGCCAACAACAAGATAGGACTGGCGAAGCGTGTCGGAGCGAAGATCTATCCAGGCTGGATCGCACAGCTGGACGGCACGCCGATCATGGAAGAAGCTGAGGTTCCGGACGATTATTGGATGCTTCCCTTTGGGGGCACGCGGGAGAACGGATCACACAAGGGTTACGGGTTCGCTGCGGTTGTGGACATCCTCTGCAACGTGCTGAACGGCGCGGGCGCAGGGTTTATATCGAAGCAGGGCGGCCATTTTTTCGGCGCGTACAAGATCGAAGCGTTCACCGATACCGACAAGTTCAAGGACGACATGGACGCTTTCCTAGAAGGACTGGCGAGCACGCCGCCGGAGCCCGGACATGATCGTGTCCTCTACCCGGGGTTGACTGAGGACGAGGAGACCGAGAAGCGCAAACGAGAGGGCATTCCGTACCACCGGGAAGTGGTGGACTGGTTCAACAGCATCGGCGCAGGGCTAGACCTGCCAATCAACCTCCCCTAGGGCCCGCCGGGGGCCCGGCTGGGCGGTTATTTTGAGGGTGTGGTCGAATTAGAGCCTGTGCCGCGCGAAGACAGCGCGGCGGGTTTACTTGTCTTGGCGGATTGGGTTCGGACCGAGTCTCGAGTTTGTTCCCTCTCCCCCACGCGGGAGAGGGTGAGGGGTTCGCCATAGACGCTATCCGCAGGGCAGCATTTGCGCCTGACGGTTAAGATCGGTCCATGTGTGGCCGCTTTATATTGATCGACGTGACTGAACTCGGATTGCGTTTTCGGGTGCAGGTGACCGACGAATCACCGCCGATGCCACTATTCAACATTGCCCCAACGCAATCAATATGGACGATCACCAACGAGGACGGCACGCGTCGTGCAGAGCAGATGCGCTGGGGGTTGATCCCGGCATGGGCGAAATCGGCCAACCAGATCCGGTCTTCGTTCAACGCCCGTGACGACAAAGTGGCGAGTTCCGGGCTGTGGAAGCGAGCCCTCGCACGTACGCGCTGCCTGATACCCGCCAACGGTTTCTACGAATGGACCGGTCCAAAAGTCGACCGCCAGCCGCAGCTAATCAGGCTCAGGGACGGCGGCTTGCTGGGATTTGCCGGGCTGTTCGACACCTGGCAGAACAAGGAAACGGGCGAGACCGTCCGCTCCTGCGCCATCATCACGACCGGCCCCAACGCCCTCATGGAGCCGATTCACGACCGAATGCCGGTCATCTTGGACGCCGAGGCAGAAGCCCTCTGGCTGGACCCGGCCACTGAAGACCGGGACAGGCTCAGTGCGCTCCTGCAGCCGTATCCGGCGGAAGAGATGGAAGCGTTCCCGGTCTCAACAGCCGTTAACTCGGCTCGAGGAGACAGTCCGGAGATGATCGAACGGGTCGAGCGCCTGAGCTTCGACATCTGATTCGGGGCACCGACCGCGTCGTCGCATCATTTGGCCCTTCGAGAGCCTCAGGACACTGTTTCCTTTTGCTCCCTCACCCCTCCGCGTTAGAGGGCCGGGGTGAGGTGGCTCGGCCCGTAGGCCGAGTACAGCCCGAGTGCCCACTAAACCGTAATGGCGGTCGAGAAGTCCGGGACACCTTCCCAGCGGCCCGGGTCGGTTGCACGCATCACGGCGATCGTCTTGATCACCTCTGGATTTGCCAGCCCGTGTGGCTTCTCGCCCGTCAGCACCCGGATTACGTTCTCCGCCTGACGTTGACCTGACTGCTCGATAAAAGTCGGCGACCAGCCAGCAAGGTGCGGCGTGATGAGCAGGTTATCCAGGCTCAAGAGCGGATCCTCGGCGTCCACCGGCTCGAACTCCGTCACGTCGATACCTGCAGATTCGATCTCTCCATCCCTGAGTGCGGCGTGAAGCGCCACCGGGTCTACAATCGGGCCTCGTGCGCAGTTGATTAGGATGGCCGTCGACTTCATCTTCGCCAACGAGTCGGCATTGATCAGGTGGTGCGTCTCATCGGTTGAGGGCGTGTGGATCGTTATGAAATCTGACTGCGTGAGCAGCGTGTCCAGGTCCACCATGCGGACGCCGTAAAGGTCGCCTACGGTTTGTGGCACGTAGGGGTCGTAAGCAATGATTTGCTCCGGCCCGAAACCTTTGATTCGTGTCGCAAACGCCCGCCCGATGTTCCCGAGTCCGATGATTCCCATCGTGTTCCCGGCAATGCGTCGCACATTGCGCCTGAATTCATTCATCTTCGCCGGGTTGTCACTCCAGCCGCCGGCCTTCGTGAACTGTCCGGTCTCGGCAAGAATCCGGGTCTGCGCGAGCAGCATCGCCATCGCGTGGTCCGCAACCTCGGTCGTGTTCGCTCCCGGCGTGTTGCAAGCCAGGATGCCCAGCTCGGTCGCCGCGTCCAGGTCGATTGAATCCACCCCGACGCCCATGCGGCTGACAACCTTCAGCTTCGGGCACGCTTCAAGAACCTGCCGGTCGTGCAGCGGCCAGATGCCGATCAACGCGCCATCGGCGTCCTTCGTGACATCGATTAACTCTTCTGTTGTGGTGGCATTAGCCTCCACAACCTCAAATCCAGCTTCGCGAATCAGGTTGAGCGGTGCCATTGAGGGGCCTGAGATAACGACCTTGAGGGCCATGAATGGGACTCCGTGGATAGTTTGAATGAAGGCTAGAACAGGTAAGCCAGACCGGCAGAGAGGCCAGTATCGCACTCTTGAGTGACGTTTGGAGGACACCGCAAACACGAAGGAACCTTGACGCGCCCCCTTGTGGATAACTAACCTTTTACAGACAAAAGCTGAGACGGAGCCGAGTAGCTCCGGTAATTCTGCCGAGCGAGCCCCGTACGGTGCGAGGGGGTGCAGGAACCTGGAACGAAGATCTCTCCCGAGCTTCCGGCCGAAAGGTGGAGGGTTCAGACCCCTCGCCAAGTAGACCCGGACGGCAAGTCGACCGTTACATCGACAACGGTTTTCGGTCCCTGACTCGTTATGGGACATCAGACCGGTAAAGCGTCCCGATTTCATTCGGGAAATGCAGGGTGGTACCGCGGTATCTCTGGTTTACAGAGCCCGTCCCTCGATTGGGATGGGTTTTTTTTGTTCAGAAATATGTCAGGCCATTCGGGAGCCAGTAGAGCAAATGACGACTACCGACCGACCAGTTGAGTCAGACTCCAATGGTTCAAGCGACCGCTTCGCATCGGTCGACTCAAGGGTCGACTTTGTCGCGATGGAGAACGACACGCTCAAGTGGTGGAACGAGAACGACATGAACGCGCGCTACCGCGCGAAAAACGAGAATGCCGAGAAGCGCTTCTCGTTCATGGATGGACCGATCACTGCCAACAATAAGATGGGCGTGCACCACGCGTGGGGGCGGACCTACAAAGACCTGTTCCTGCGCTTCCGCAACATGCAAGGCTACCGCCAGCGCTTCCAGAACGGCTTTGACGGGCAAGGGTTGTGGGTAGAGGTGGAGGTCGAGAAAGACCTCGGCTTCACGTCCAAGCACGACATAGAAGACTATGGCATCGACAAGTTTGTCGAGGAGTGCAAGGCGCGTGTGGAGCACTTCGCCGGGATCATCTCTGAGCAGTCCAAGCGACTTGCGATGTGGATGGACTGGGACGACTCGTACCACACGATGGCGGACGAGAATAATTACACCATCTGGCAGTTCCTGAAGCGCTGCCACGAGCGCGGCTGGATCTACGAAGGTCGGGACACCATGCCCTGGTGTCCGCGCTGCGGTACGGGGCTCTCGCAGCACGAGATCGTGACCGAGGGCTACCAGGAGATCACCCACAACTCCGTCTATCTGAAGTTCCCGTTAGTGGATCGTGAGAACGAGAGCCTTCTCGTTTGGACCACCACACCCTGGACACTTGTCGCCAACGTGGCCGCGGCTGTCCACCCGGACAACAAGTACGTAAAGGTCAGCAACAACGGAGAGATCCTGTACCTGGGCAAGGAACTGCTCAACGTCCTGAACGGTGAAGTAGAGGTTCTTGAGGAGATGCCAGGATCGAAGCTGGCCGGTCTCAAGTACCGCGGACCGTTCGATGAACTGCCGGCGCAGTCGGAAGCTAGAGAAGTACACCGGGTCCTGGAGTGGACCGACGTCGGTTCCGAAGAAGGCACGGGCATCGTTCACATCGCCCCCGGCGCGGGTGCGGAAGACTTCCAGCTTGGTAACGAGCACGGGCTCCCGATCATTGCCCCGTTGACCGAAGACGGTGACTACATCGACGGGTTTGACTGGCTATCAGGTCGAAACGTATCCGAGGTCAACGACGATATCTTCAAGAGCCTTGAAGAGAAGGGCGTCATGTACGCCGTCGTTCCCTATCTGCACCGATACCCGGTTTGCTGGCGATGCAACACCGAACTGGTGTTCCGGCTTGTCGACGAGTGGTTCATCGGCATGGATGACCTGCGTCAGCCGATGAAGGACGCCACCAACACCATCAACTGGGTGCCCTCGTTCGGTCGCGACAGAGAGCTGGACTGGCTCGACAACATGCACGATTGGATGATCTCCAAGAAGCGCTACTGGGGACTTGCGCTGCCCATCTATAAGTGCGAGGGCTGCGGCAAGGTGGACGTGATGGGCTCCGAGACGGAGCTAAAAGAGCGCGCTGTGGAGGGCTGGGACGAGTTTGAGGGCCACTCGCCGCATCGACCGTGGATCGATGCCGTCAAGATCGGCTGCGCCGATTGTGGGGAGACGGTTTCGCGTATCCCGGACGTAGGCAACCCCTGGTTGGATGCGGGGATCGTGACCTTTTCTACTCTGAAGTACCGCTCGGACAAAGACCACTGGAACGACTGGTTCCCGGCGGACTGGATCTCTGAGAGCTTCCCCGGCCAGTTCAGGAACTGGTTTTACTCGCTGATCGCGATGAGCGCAGCGCTGGAGGGCACGGCTCCGACAAAGGCGGTTTTCAGCTACGCGCTCATGCGTGACGAGACCGGCGCTGAGATGCATAAGTCGCGAGGGAACGCCATCTGGTTCGAGGAGGCGGCCGACAAGATGGGCGTCGACACGATGCGATGGCTCTACACGCGCCAGAACCCGTCCAGCAATCTCAACTTTGGCTACGGCCCCGGTGACGACGTACGGCGAGCGCACATCATGCCGCTCTGGAACGTGTATTCGTTCTTCGTCACCTACGCCAACCTGGACGACTGGGACCCGGCAACCGCTGGCGATGCTACACAGCAGTCGGACCTGGATAGATGGCTGCTTTCCGAGTTAAACAGGCTCGTAAAGACCGTGACCGAAAACCTTGAAAGCTGGCATCCCATGGAGGCGATGCTTGAGGTCGAGGAGTTCATCGACGGGCTGACCAACTGGTACGTCCGCCGAAGCCGCCGCCGATTCTGGAGAAGCGAGTCGGATGGTGACAAACAGGCCGCTTACGCAACGCTGTACACGGCTCTTACGACCCTCTTAAGGCTACTTGCGCCGATCACGCCCTTCCTCTCGGAAGAGATGTATAGAAATCTTGAGGCTCGGGTGGATAGCAACGCTCCCGATAGCGTCCATCTGACCGATTGGCCTGTCGTGGACGAGTCAGCGATCGACGACGACCTGTCGGACTCGGTAAACCTGGCACGTCGCCTGGCCAGCCTTGGGCGCGCCGCACGGGCATCGTCAAGGATCAAAGTGCGCCAGCCACTCCAGTCCCTGCTCGTTGACCTGCATACAGATAAAGAGCGTTCATTCTTGCCATCAATCAAAGACCAGTTGATGGAGGAGTTGAACGTCAGGGACGTGCAGGATGCGAGTGAGGTGGGCGGATTGATGGGCTTCTCCATAAGGCCAAACCTTCGCGTACTGGGTCCAAAGTTGAAGGACGACATGCGGGAGTTCATGACGGAACTCGCTAAAGTCGACCATTCGGAGAAGATCACTGGTGAGCTTGAACCGATCGGCAGCATGACGATCGGCCGTTTCACGGTCACTCGAAATGAATTGCTGATCGACCAGAAGCCTATTGATCCGAGGTTCGCGATCGCATCCGAAGCTGGATACGCGGCCGGGGTCGACACGACGTTGACGCCGGAGTTGGAGGCAGAGGGCACCGTGCGGGAGCTGGTCCATCACGTCCAGAACCTGCGTAAATCGGCCGGATTCGAGATATCAGACCGTATCAACCTGTACATCGCAGCACCGGATGAATTGATCGCACCGTTACGTCAACTTGAAGGGTATGTACGAACAGAGACCCTGGCGGACAGTGTCAACTACGAACAAGCACCGGCAAGTGCGCATGCAGAAGACACAGACGTAAACGGAGTGACAGCCAACTTGGGGGTCAGGAAGTCAGGTTAGGGCCGGTTCTTTGGGCCTGAGATGGATTCGGCCTACTGGCTCTGGCGCTAGGATTCGCGCCTCGTGCGGTTGCACCCTGACGACGAGACGCGAGAGACTCGTCTCAACCAGGGCAAGGGCAGCGTATTGGGACGGTGGTCCTGGCTACTAACTAATCCAGTACCGGATATTTCCGAATCACAAAGTAGTGATCCGGAGACATTCGGCTGTTCATCCGATAAATTTAGGCCGATTTACGATCAAGGCATTACTTCAACAATACCGGGACCGGGAATGATCTCGCCGACGACATCCGCGGCAAGCGTTCCGGCATCACGTAGCCGGGTGAGCAGCTCTTCGAGCGACTCCTCGGCGACAGAGATCAGCATCCCGCCCGATGTCTGCGGGTCAGCTATCAGGAACTTATCTGCATCGGTCAGACTGTCGTCCCAAACCACACCGTCTTCGAGCGAATCCAGGTTGCGATGCGTACCACCGGGGACCATCCCGGCGTCGATCAATTCGAGCGTGCCATCCAGCACGGGGAGCGCACTCCGCCAGATCCTGCCGTTCACGCCGCTACCCCGGGTCATGCCCATCAAGTGCCCTGCGAGACCAAATCCGGTCACGTCCGTCGCCGAGTGGGCACCCACCGCGACCATGGCGTCGGCGGCATCTCGGTTGAGAGTGGACATCGATTTCACTGCCGCGGCAATTACATCCGGTTTAACAACCTGTGCCTTACCGGCGGTGGCGATGATGCCGTTGCCGAGTTTCTTGGTTAAAACCAGCTTGTCGCCAACCTGCGCGGCAGCGTTTGTCACTTGTTTTCCTGGATGAACAAATCCGGTAACGGCCATGCCGAACATTGGCTCGTCGCTGCGCACCGTGTGACCGCCGAGCACAGAAAAACCGGCCTCCGCAGCTTTGGCAGCGCCACCTTCCAGGATTTTGGCGATCGTCTCAGTGCCCAGAATTTCCGGGAATCCGGCGATATTCAGTCCAGAGATCGGGCGACCACCAACGGCGTACACGTCGCTAATGGCGTTGGCCACAGCAATAGCGCCGTAATCGTAAGGGTCATCCACGATTGGCGGAAAGAAATCGAGCGTTAGAACAAGAGCGATCTCGTCCGTTACGCGATAAATAGCGGCGTCGTCACCCGTTTCGAACCCAACGAGAACGTTGGGATCAACAGGCATGATGTTTGGTAGCTGACGCAGAACCTGCGTCAGGTCGGCCTGACTGTACTTGCCAGCTCAGCCGGCGCAAGAGGCTAGGCTAGTCAGCCTGACGTCCGTTGACTGTGACATTCTTGGACTGTTCCTAAACTAGATCGGTACGGACACAAGCACTGGAGCTCGTTGGCGGCATAGTGGTCTCAGCCAGTCTGGAGAGCCTCGATACCTGCCCAGAAGTATAGTCTCTGCGTATATGAGGCTAACCGTTGTGACGCACCACGTTGACGCCGTTCATATGCGGTTCCTACTATCTATTCTGATGAACGACACAGGCCGCGGGTGCAAAATTGTGCGATCCGGACCTGACTTCATGCCTGATCCGACCGTAAAAACTGAGAAAGGCGACCCGTGACAGAGATTCCGAACCTGGATTTGCTGCCAATGACCGCGGCAACCAACGCTGCCGGGCATCTGACAATTGGCGGATGTGATGTCGTGTCGCTCGCCGAGATGTACGGCACGCCTCTCTACGTCTACGACGAGCACACGATCCGGTCGATATCCCGTGAGTTCGTTGGCGGATTTGAATCCGAGTATTCGGATTCGCACATTTCGTACTCGTCCAAGGCGTTCTCCTCCCCCGTTTTGGCGAAAATCCTTGAAGAAGAACGCGTTGGTATGGACGTAGTAACCGGCGGCGAACTTGCGATAGCCCGCGCAGCCGAGTTCCCGAACACCGAAATCAACTTCCACGGCAACAACAAAGGCCGGTCGGAGCTGGAAGAGGCGTTGGACTACGGCATCGGGCTAATCACGATCGACAGCATGTACGAAATCGACTTGCTGGACGAAGTCGCGCGCCAGAAAGGCGTTGCACAACAGGTTCTACTGCGTGTCTCGCCAAGCATCGACGGCCAAACGCACCTTCTCACGTCCACCGGGGTCCTAGACCAGAAGTTCGGTTTCCCGATAGAGACCGGTCAAGCCGAAGAAGCGGTGGTGCACGCGCTCAGCAAGTCCAATCTGGATGTGGCTGGCGTTCACTTCCATCTTGGGTCTCCACTTTTTGATTTGGAACCGTACACGCAGGCAATCCCTTACGTTCTGGGATTCGTCGCTGAAATGCGTAAACACGGGTTTGAGCAGCGCATATTCAGTCCCGGAGGAGGCTTTGCCATCGGCTACGTGTCGGACTCGCCTCCTCTGAAGATTTCCGAGTACGCTGCCGCCATCAGCTCATCGGTGCGTGAAGCATGCGACACCCTGGGATTGGACGAGCCGCGACTGATTCTTGAACCCGGACGCGCGATCGTCGGAAGGGCTGGAGTTGCCCTGTATTCGGTCGGCGGGACGAAAGACATCCCCGGCGTACGCAAATACGTCAGCGTCGATGGCGGCATGGGCGACAACATTCGACCTGCTCTCTACGGCGCGGGATACTCGGCCATCAAAGCAAATGGGCCATCGGAACCGGTTGAAGGTAACGTGACCATTGCCGGTAAGTACTGCGAATCCGGCGACCTGCTAGTTAAAGACGCGCCGATGCCGTCCCTGGACACAGGCGATGTGATTGCGATAGCGGCTTCAGGGGCCTACAACCTCTCGATGGCCAGCAACTACAACATGTCGCTCAGGCCTGCGGTCGTGCTTGTGAATGACGGCGAGGCACGTCTCATCCGTCGTCGAGAGACCTACGACGACCTGCTGGCGTCCAGCATCCTGTGAACGCCGAATGACAGGTACCAATGCCGCGCAAATCAGATCTAACCCGGACGGATGGAAAACCGTAGGGCACAGCGCAGCGCGCCTGTACCTGCAGCGCTCTTACGAGGCCGGGCGAGTTGCGCATGCGTACCTGATCTCGGGGCCGGACCAGGTGGGTAAACGGACGTTGGCACTGGACCTTGCACGGCTGGTGAACTGCACCCCCACCCCGGACATGTTCGGTGATGATCCGGCACCGCCGTGCGGACGATGTGGTTCTTGTGACCGAATCGCCCGCGACGTTCACGCAGATATCAAGATCATCAACCCACACACGACCTTACTTGGAACCAGTTCCGGCACCCGTGAGAGCACGCCGGAACAAGACGCAGCGCGGACGCTCATCAGCATCGATCACATCCGTGAGATGCAGCATGAGGTGTCTTTGAACTCATTTGAGGGTGGCCGACGGGTAATCATCTTCGACGGTGCACACCTTATGAGCCCGGACGGCGCCGGTTGGAACGCCCTTCTGAAGATCCTGGAAGAGCCACCGGACAAGGTCATCATCGTTCTACTAGCGCCAACGGTTAACTCACTCCCGCAGACCGTTATTTCACGTTGCCAGTTGATCGAACTGCACCCGGTCCCGACCGACGAGATTGAACAGGGCCTGATCGGTCAAGGTGGAGCCGACCCGGAGAAGGCTACGCAACTGGCACGGTTGGCGGGCGGAAGCCCGGGACGCGCATTTGCAGCATTGAATGATGAGACGACGCTTGATCGCTACCGCCAGGCGGTGCTTCGGGTGCTGGTCACGAGTGCGGGCGATGTGGAAGAAAAATTCCGCTACGCAAACGAGATGTCGCGGGAGTTTTCCCGTAATCGTGAAATGGTCTACCGCGAGCTAGAGTTGTGGACCTCAATCTGGCGCGACATCATGCTCCTCAAGCACGGCGTGACCGACTCGGTAGCGAACATCGAATGGTCGACCCAGTTGTCTGAAATTGCTGCCGCATCGGGCGGGGATGACGCACGCCTGGCGATAGAGGCAATAGCGAAGGCGGGGCAGGGATTGCGCAGCAACGGTATGTCCCGGGTCGTACTGGAAGTCATGATGCTGGAGATGCCTGCCGTTTCATCCGAGATCGTGGAAGCGATCAATCTCGGCGGCGACCCTGATGACGCGTCGGGGGGCGGTTGGGACGAACCTGCACCTTGAGCAAGGATGTGATCGGTGTTCGGGTGGCTCGTAATTCACCGGTCTTGTTCATAGCAGGCAGCGATCTGACGTGTGCGACCGGCGATCACGTGATCATAGAGTTGTTCGGCGAGAACGAAGAAGAGGTTGAGGCCACGGTCGTAGTAGACCCAGGCCAGATGCTGCACGCGTCTGTAGGCAAGCTGTCCGGGCGATTTATCAGGGCAGTCTGAGAATCGCTCAGGCTCTAATCTGCGCTGGCTACGGCGAGCTCGTCACCCTTGGCCTCTGATTCGATACCGAGCGTCTCGGATTCCATCCAAGGCAAATATGGTCGCCATTGGTCTTGGATCCGGCCCGCGTGAAAAAACGCATACGGATTTGGTCTGGGGGGCTGAGGCTCACGCGGCAGCAGCATATTTGCTTCGCGCGGCGTCCGACCGGCTTTTCGATGGTTACAGCGCGAGCAGGCGCTCACGATGTTGGTCCAGGAGTGCGGGCCGCCGCGGGAACGTGGCATTACGTGGTCTAGCGTCAGCCGATTGCTCTTTGTCCCACAGTACTGGCAGGTGTGGCGATCACGAATGAACACCTCACGACGCGAGAGCCGTCTCTGGTGCAACGGCCGTTTCACCATGTAGAGAAGTCGGACGATAGAAGGTTCTGAATGTTCTTCGTACGCGCTTCGGATCACGCCATCGGTGATCTCAAGCGTCTCGGCTTTGCCATGGCCAAGCAGCACGAAAGCCCTTCGTACGTCACATACGTTGAGCGGCTGATAATTCTGGTTCAGCAGCAGGACTGGAGAGCGGTCCAAAGGCCGTCGTCCTCCCCCGTTACCCCGTTAGCGAGTTAATCCGGGGCGCCGGTCTGACTTAAGAGATTTCTGGTTTATCTGTAGCTTCGACTAACCGTGTTTTACGTAAAAAACGATGCCGAAGGTCTCTGACTGTCAGGCCAAACATACCCCCTTGGACGGCATTTCGCACGCCCAAGGGGGTAAAAAGTTAACTTTCGGGGTTGTCTGCGAGGTCGGCTTCCAACGTATCTAGCGCTGTTGCGAATTCTCCCGGGATCAATCCGAGAACGTTTGCGGGAAGCTTGGACCTGGTGTCCAGAACTCTGGAAACCATGGTCGAGTCGGCGAGCCACTCTTTGAGGGTGTCGCGTCCGTACTTGTTAGCCAGTTCCTGGTAGAGCGCCTCTTTGGCGGCGTCCGAGCTAGCGATATCGCTAATGTCGGCCAGAATTACCTCATCCTGGGGATACGCCACACGCGCCATTGCGGTCACGACTCCGGTGACCAGAATCGCACCAAGCAGCACACCGACGACCACCCCGCCAAGCTTGTCTACCCATCCAAGGAAGATGATGGTCAGCATTGCACGGATGCTCTTGACCACGATCTGGGCAACTATGAAGACGCCAAGGAATATGACCACGTAACCGATTGCCGTAGCGACCGATTCGTTCTCGACGTTGTCCGTTACCCGTGCAACCAGCCCGTCAGCGAACTGTGCGCCAACAAGCATCGCGACATATACCGACACGAAGTTCAGTATGGATTGCAGGAGGCCCCACTTGAGCCCGAGTAG
>CAUZRH010000008.1:0-16803 GCA_963582115.1 Dehalococcoidia bacterium | reverse complement strand
CGGACCTCGACGGTGGCGCTCTCACGGTTCGTCGAGCCCGCGTCTGTGGGATGGGCGGCCGGCCCTACCTGTCGACCCCGAAATCGGCGCACGGCTACCGGACCGTCCCGATCCACCCGGTGCTAGCCGAAAGGCTCGACGAGTGGAGGGCCGTCCAGGCGAATCAACTGTTCGCTAAGGGCCTCGGCCCGCAATACATGTCACGAACAGCGAACTAGGGCCGTGGTTCCCGCCGTGCATCACCCACCATTGGCGGAAGGACGTAAAGCCGGCCGTGACGCGGAAAGAGCCGGCCCCTAAAGACCGGCCCTGACCTGCACCTTTATGGCTCCGGGGGTGGGGATCGAACCCACGACCTGCGGATTAACAGTCCGCGTCGGCTCAGGTCACCACGGTCATTCCCGGCCAGAACGGCCATGTCCCTGGCGGATTCTTGCTCTTCAGTCGCTCGATCAGGTTGCAGGATGGCTCTTGACAGCGACTTCTGTGACGCGGTCTGTGACACGGAGGACCGCAACTATGAACCGTAAAAAGAAGCCGGAATAGAACACCGGAAAACAATCCCCCACCCCCATCGACGGTTGCTATACACGGATACCACCGCCTGGTGTGACTCCCGGGGCCGCTTCGCCGCCCGCATCATCGAGGCGGAGGGAGCGGGAGCGGAACCTGGTCTAAGGATTGCCGGCTTGTTTAAGCCGAGGGCTGTTCCTGGCGGGTGGGTGGGGTTATTGCCATCCAAACGACAAGTTTGATCTCCGCAGGATGCACGGGGTCGATTTGCGGTGGTGGTGGCGCCGCCTGGAGGTTCTCGCGCTCGGCGAGGCCAGCCAGTAGTTCCACGGTC
The DNA here is from genome assembly GCA_963582115.1 of Dehalococcoidia bacterium. Classification (GTDB taxonomy): domain Bacteria; phylum Chloroflexota; class Dehalococcoidia; order Lucifugimonadales; family Lucifugimonadaceae. The sequence goes on along the minus strand of CAUZRH010000008.1, from coordinate 15,956 downwards.
TCCCTTGTCGAGTGGTCGCCGTTGAGTATCTCGCGGACGAGTCGCTCTATGCGATGCGATGGGACGCTGTTGAGCCGTTCGAAGAGGTCGTTCTGTTCCTGGTTGCCGAGGAACTCGCCGTGGTCACCGACGAATGCGACCGCGTCTCGGAGGGCCTTGGGAATACGCGGTTGGAGGGCCTTGGGGTCGGCGAGGCGTGCCCATTCGGATTCGATGTCCTCCTTGGCGACCGCCCAGGCGTCGAATGCCGACTCGTAGGCCTATTCGGGGAGGTGGCGTTCGGTGGCCTCGGTACCCGGATCGGCTGTCAGAGCGCTGAGGGTCTGGCGGGTGTTAAGAGTTTCCGGGACATCGCGGGTTCTCACCTTGAAGATTTACCCGATTCATGGATGTGACCCTTGTTTTCCATCTGTGACACCATCTATCTTACTGTCATGATCCCGCTTGGTGACCTCCCTGAATCTTCCATGCTCCGATTGAAAGGGGGCCGCGTCTTTGATTCGGAGACCTCCTCGATCTCGGTTGGTGACGTCGTCGTTGCTGACGGTCATCTACGTGATCCTGCGCAGGTCTATGACGATGAGGTGGTCGTTGACGTCAGTGGACTTGTCGTCTCGCCTGGACTGGTTGATCTCCATACTCATGTGTTTCGAGGCCAGATGATGAGCCTGGATCCCTGTGCGGTGGGTCCGCAGGCAGGGACAACGACCATGGTCGACGCGGGAAGCGCGGGCGGGCACCTTTTCGGAGCCTTCCGGTCTGGAACCATTGACGATCCCGCCGTCCCCCGGATACTCGCCTTCATGAATGTCGCTTCGATCGGCACGACTAGCCACACTCTGCAGGGCGAGTTGAGGGGGCTCGCGTATTGCGACGAGGATGTTGCTCTGGATGCAATCGAGGCGAACCGTGATGTGGTCATAGGTATCAAGGTCCGGGCATCTGCCGATGTGGCAGGTTCGGACGCCCTTGAAGCATTGGGCCGTGCCAGGCGAGTGGCCGACAAGGCTGGGCTGCCGCTTATGTGTCATCTTGGTCCGGCCCCGGCCAGCTCCGATGACATCCTTCGACAATTACGGGCGGGCGACATCCTGACACATTGTTTCACCGGATTCAGCGATAACTATGTGACCCGTGACGCCAAGAGCCTTGAGTGCCTTCGAGAGGCACGTGACCGGGGGGTCCTGTTGGACGTCGGTCATGGAGCCTCAGGTTTTTCGCTTTCGGTGGCTGCTGCCGCTCTCGAAGCGGGCATACCGCCGACCACCATCAGCACCGATCTCCATCGCGTGTCCGTGAGTACGGTGGTCGGACTGCCCAATGTGCTCATGAAGTTCCTGGCGCTCGGGATGCCGCTGACAGAGGTGCTTGCTCGCGCGACCCTTGCACCGAGCCGCGTCGTGGGGGCCGACATGCAGGGCGTTGGGACGCTGCGGCCAGGAGCGCTTGCCGACGTCGCCGTGTTCAGGATCGACGATGGGCCGACTGACTTCGTGGATGCATTCGGTGGCAGCGTCGCCGGTAGTAAGACTCTTGCCACGGTGTTGACGATTCAGCGCGGTCGGGTGGTCTTCGATGATGGGACCATGGCGGGCTCAGCTCGATAGTGAACTCCCGGCATGGGAGAGCTTCAGTAAATAATTGACGGGTTCTGGCTATTTCGGTACGCTTCATATCCGTGAGATATAGTTCACAAACGTGAACTGCTCCGAACACAACGAAAGGTAGTTTCATGCCACGTCGAACCCTCTCGCTGGCCCCCATCCTCCTCTCTCTAGCGTTGCTAGCTGGAGCCTGTGGTTCCGATGACGGTCCCGCCGCTCCGGCTACGACGGCTGCTCCGGCTACGACGGCTGCTCCGGCGGCTACCACGGAGCCGATGGCGAGTACCGGCGGCACTCTGATCGTGGCACTCGATGCTGAGGCCTCCACTCTAGATGTGCACGCCACCACGCAAGGGAACACTCAGAAGATTGGGTGGCACATCTTCGAAGGACTCTTTACCGTTGACGAGAACTTCGCCCCCACTCCGATGCTGGTCGATTCCTACACCTACGACGAAGCCACATACACCTACACCTTGCTACTTCGCGAAGGTGTGAGTTTCCACGACGGAAGTCAGCTGGACTCCGAAGACGTCATCGCTTCGATGAACCGGTGGATGGTGCTCTCTTCCAACGGTGTTCAACTTGCCGCTGCCGTTGTCGATGTCCGAAGCGCCGGGGAACTAACGGTTGAGCTCGAGCTGAACAGTCCGTTCCCCTCCGCTATTACGATGCTCACCTTCCCGATCCAGGGGCTCGCGATCTACCCGAGTGAGGTTCTCGCCGATCTTGGAGACGGCGAACTTACCGAGTACATCGGAACCGGTCCCTTCGAGTTTGTCTCGAAGACTCCCGACGTTGAGGTAAAGCTGAAGCGCTTTGAGGATTACGTGTCTCAGGACGGAGCTCCGTCGGGAATGGCGGGAAAGCGTGAGGCGCTCGTCGACGAGCTGATCTTCCGGCCTGTGCCCGAGGTATCAGCCCGACGTGACATGGTGATTACCGGCGAGGCGCACATCACGGAGTCGCTTGACACGGAGATGCTATCAAGCGTGGAGGGCGCCGCTGGCGTCGAGAAGTTCATCATCAAGCCATTCTGGAGCCCCCTCACCAACTTCAACAAGCAGTGGGGTCCCACGGCCGATGTCAAGGTCCGACAGGCGATGTATGCGGCCATGAACATGCAAGAGGCCATGCAGGCCGCCTTCGGCATACCCGAGTTCTACCGCCTCGATGGAAGCACGATGTTCCCAGAGACCGATTACCACTCAGACGGGGGTTCCGAGTTCTACAACCAGAACGACCCCGAACGGGCCAGACAGCTCATCGCTGAGAGCAGCTACGACGGTGAACCGATTATCTGGCTAACCAGCAGGGATCGCCAATGGAACTTCGTCATCGCCACCGTAGTGAAACAGCAGATGGAGGAAGCTGGGCTCAACATTCAGCTCGAGGTGGTAGATACCCCGACGATCCGGAGCCGTCGCGCTGAGCGGGAGGGATGGAGTGCCTACGACACGGCCAACCTATATCTGCCTGACCCGTCCACCTGGGTGATCCTTGATCCGAGTATTATCGGATGGTGGGAAGACGCCAAGAAGGACGAACTGGTCGCCAGTCTCAACACCGAGGTCGACGAAACGACACGCAAGGCGATCTGGGACGAACTACAGGCCTATATTCATGACCAGGTTCCGACCATCCAGTACGGAAACTTCTTTGCGCTCGGTGTGAAGAGCACCGATGTCAAGGGTTACCAAGGCACCCTGTTCCCGTTCTACTGGAACGTCTCCCTGGGGGGCTAACAGCCTGGCTTGATCTTGAGATACAGAGAGTGTTCCGGCGGGCCAATGGCTTTCCGGGACACTCTATGTATCTCAGCATGCAGGTGCAGCAAGGATATGGTTGCCCGACATGTAGGCCAGTCAGGGCTGGGCAACCCGAGATCGGGGAGATTGCGTCGCATTGAGGACGATTAGATGGCTGTTCTCTAGCGCCCGTGACAGGCCGGGTTTGGCCATTGCTTGGATCGGTCTGTCCGTGATAGTCGTGGCAAGCATCGCCGCTCCTCTGCTGGCCCCCGCCGACCCGTCTTATATAGATGTGGCTAACAGGCTCAGGCCGCCCGGGCCCGGGCGGCTTATGGGAACTGACAACTTCGGGCGCGACATCCTCGCCCGAGTCCTCTACGGCGGCCGCACCTCTATCTCAATCGGCGTGGCCGTCGTGATATTCGGTGTTGGCGGGGGGGCTACCCTCGGTCTCCTGGCCGGCTACTACCGATGGGTGGACAACGTGGTCATGCGTGTCGTCGACGGGCTCATCTCTTTTCCAGCCTTGGTACTGGCCATCGGCATGGTCGGCGTATTAGGCCCGGGTGCTGGCACCGTCATCCTTGCCTTGACGATCGTTTACGCCCCTCGGGTCGTTCGAATCGTGCGAGGGAGTGTCCTCGTTATCAAAGAGCATCCCTTTGTGGAAGCGGCGGTTTCCCTCGGCGCTGGCAGCGGCTACATCATCGTCCGCCATCTGCTGCCCAACGTCTGGTCACCGATCATCGTCCAGGCCTCGTTCATCTTTTCGTTCGCCGTTCTCGGCGAAGCCGCCCTGAGTTTCTTGGGCGTGGGCGTACCCGCCGATGTTCCCAGTTGGGGAAACATCCTCACGGATGCCCGGTCCTACCTTGGGACCGCCTGGTGGATGTCGCTATTTCCAGGTCTGACGATCGTCCTCACTGTGCTGACCCTGAACGTCATAGGGGACGGCCTCAGAGATGCGCTCGATCCGAAGCTCAGGACTCGTTGATGTCCCCCATCATCCAACACTCGGAATCTGGGGTTTTATTGTGAGTAGGTACATGGTACGACGAACGTTATTGCTGCTCCCGACGCTGCTGGTTCCACTCCTGCTGATGTTCACCCTTCTTCAGCTGACTCCGGGCGACCCCGCCGCGATGATGCTGGGGGACTTCGCCCCACCCGAGCAATTGGAACGGCTCCGAGAACAGTTGGGACTCAATGACTCGATGGGAGTTCAGCTGGTCAACTGGGTCGGCGACCTCGCCCGGCTCGACCTCGGCACGTCCATTTTCGCTCAGGAACCTGTGTGGGATGTGATCAAATCGCAGGCGGGCGTGACGATTCATCTCACTCTGCTCAGCCTCGCCATCACTGTGATCGTGGGAGTGGGGGCGGGGGTGGTCTCGGCTCTGTACAGGGGGAGTCCGTTGGACCAGGGCGTCATGCTCGGCTCGATGTTCGGCGTGTCGCTTCCACAGTTCTGGTTTGGTCTGAATTTGATTGCCATCTTCTCCGTGGGCCTCCGTTGGTTCCCAGTCGGGGGCTACGTGCCTCTCGGCGATGGGTTCTGGTTGTCTAACCGTTCGCTGGCTCTCCCAGCCATAACCCTTGGACTGGTCCAAGCTGGATTTCTCGCCCGGATCACTCGGTCGTCGATCCTCGACGTCATGGGCGAGCCTTATGTGACGGCGGCGCGGGCAAAGGGAATCCCCGAATATATTGTGGTCTGGAAACACGTTCTACGACCCGCGCTGATTCCGGTCATCACGGTAATCGGCATTGCCTTGGCGCTGCTGCTCAGTGGTGCCGTCGCGGTGGAGGTGGTCTTCACCCTCCCCGGCCTGGGCAGGTCCATGGTGAGCGCCGTCGCCCGCCGTGACTTTCCTCTGATCCAGGGGATCGTGCTAGTGGTGGCAGTCACCAACGTCCTGGTGAATCTGCTTGTGGATCTGCTCTATGCGGTGATTGATCCGCGGGTGAGGTATCAGTGATGGAAATTGCGGATACACGCTCGGATGATCCGGTACTTGAAGTGGACGGCCTCACCGTCCGCTTGCGGACTTCACGAGGCGATGTGGAGGCGCTCCGGTCAGTGTCACTCCACGTGGATCAGGGCGAGACCGTTGGCTTGGTCGGTGAGTCGGGGTGCGGGAAAAGCCTGACGGCTCTTTCAATAGCCGGCTTGCTGCCGCCCATGAGTGAGGTGTCAGGAGAGATCCGGCTGTGCGGTCGGAACCTGACGAATCTCGACCGCCGGGCTCGACGTCAGATCGGGGGCCGGGAGATCGGCATGGTCTTCCAGGATCCGGTGGCGTCGCTCAATCCGGTGCTGTCGGTAGGTGGGCAACTGGCTGAGGTCGCACGCCACCATCTGGGATCGTCGAGACGGGAGGCAAAAGCGCTGGCCACGGAGATGCTGGACAAAGTTGGGATTCCCCCTTCAAGGAATATTCTGAAGGACTATCCGCACCAATTGTCCGGAGGGATGGGTCAGAGGGTCTCGATTGCGGCAGCCCTCATCTGCCAACCCAAGCTGCTCATCGGCGATGAACCAACCACGGCTTTGGACGTCACGATTCAGGCTCAGATCCTTGAACTCCTCCGCAGTGCGGCCTCAGACAGCGGTGCGTCTCTACTGTTGATCACCCACGACCTCGGAGTGATAGCCCGAATCTGTGACCGCGTGGTGGTCATGTACGCCGGGGAGATTGTGGAGTCAGGCCCGACCAGCAAGATCCTCTCCGCTCCGCGCCATCCCTACACCGCCGCTCTGCTCAAGTCGGTGCCAGATCCGGAAGTTGAAACCGACGAGTTGGAGACCATATCGGGGTCCGTCCCCGAGTTGCATGAGATGCCTGAGGGATGCCGGTTTGCGGCCCGATGCGAGTATGCCGACGCGGCTTGTGCCGTTGATCCTCCCTTGGAGGTCATCAGTAGCGGGGCGTCGCTCCGGTGTTGGCACCCGGTTGGTGGAATGAATAGCGCTGGCGGCACCGGGGGTCTGTCCGGGAGGCGCTCGTGAACGAGGTGGCTGAGAGCTTGCTGAAGGTGCGGGGCCTCACGAAGGTATTTTCTTCCGGTCTGTTCTCGCAAAAGCGCAAGGTCTACGCTGTTCGAGGTGTCGATATGGACATCGCTGCCGGCGCGACCTTCGGTTTGGTGGGGGAATCCGGTTCGGGGAAGACGACCGTGGGCCGATTGATCGCGCGCCTCATCGATGCGACGTCGGGCACCATCGAGTTCGACGGCTATGACTTCGGCGCAATGGAGGAGAGCAGCCTTCGCCTTGCCAGACGCGACATGCAGGTCATCTTCCAGGATCCCCTGAGGTCGCTGAATCCTCGGATGACGGTGCGACAACTGATTGAGGAGCCGTTCCGGTTGCATGGTTTCGAAAACGAAGCGGAGCGCACGAAGCTGGTATTAGCAGCGGTTGAAGAGGTTGGCCTAAGCGAGTCCGCTCTGTCCCGGTTCCCACATGAGTTTTCAGGTGGCCAGAGGCAGCGGATCGCCATAGCTCGCGCCCTCGCTCTGAAGCCCAAGCTGATCGTCGCTGACGAACCTACGTCTTCTCTGGACGTTTCCGTCCAGGCCCAGGTTCTCAACCTGATGAAGCGCTTGCAGAAGCAGCATGGTGTGGCCTATTTGTTCATCTCCCACGATCTGAATGTCGTCCGGTTCATGAGCGATCAGATCGGCGTGATGTATCTAGGTGAGCTTGTCGAGGTCGGTTCGGCAGATGCGGTGTTCACCCAGCCGAAGCACCCCTACACCCGGTCCCTGTTGGAGGCGGTACCGACGATTCATGACTCTCCAGGCAGAGGCGAGCTCTCCCTGCTCAAAGGGGAGCCGCCTACTCCAACCGAGCTGATTCAAGGATGCCCCTTCAGTTCACGGTGTCCCGACGTTCTCGAGGTGTGCCGCACCGTTGCGCCGCCTGTAGTCCAGTTTGAATATCAGTTAGCCCGGTGTCACCTGTATGGAGGCGAGTCGGGAGTTGTTCTCGAAACGCATCCAATTGGAGGACTCGATGTCGAAGCCTGACGGCCCTCCCAGGCTGGTGGTCGTCGGCGGAGGGGGATCCGGGATCGGGAAGGCTGTGGCCGCACGTTTCGCGTCGCTCGGTGACGACGTCGTGATCGTCGGCCGGTGTGAAGACCGGCTGAGACACACCGCTGTTGAACTGGGTGGCAGTGTTCGGACAGTCACAGCCGATCTTTCGGCGGCTGGTGGTGCCCAGACCGTGTTGGAGGCGCTCAGGGATTGCCCAGTGGACGTCCTGGTGGCGGCTGCCGGGAGTAGTGACGCACGGACACCCGACACGGTGGAAGGTGTCGAGGCGGAATGGCTCCGTGACTTCCGTGCCAACGTGCTCACCGCCGTTCTGCTTGAGTTCGCCCTGCGGCCTCGGCTGGCGCGGCCCGGCGGGCGCGTCGTGGGAATCGGATCGATCGCCGGTCAGGTCGGTAGCGGAGTCGGGGGATCATATGGCGCTGCCAAGGCGGCCCTCCACGCCTGGACCTTCTCGCTGGCCCGTGAGTTGGGACCCGATGGCATCACCGTGAACCTCGTCTTACCTGGCTACATCCCTGATACCGGGTTCTTTGGTAACCGAATCGACGACGAGTTCCATAGTCAGCGAGTAGGTCGCACCATGCTTGGTAGGGAAGGAACTTCCGACGAGGTTGCGTCCGTTGTGGCGTTTCTCGCTTCCGAGGCCGCGTCCTATATGACAGCCCAGCTGGTAGGTGTCTCCGGAGGCACGGTTGTCGGGCGATAACGGTTTCGGCCCGAGTCGACGGGGCACCCGTTGAAGGTTTGGCCCGATCGGGAGTTGTACCCTGTGCGACTCCGTGAGGATGTAGCCGTTCCTGTCGGAGACGGTGTAATGCTGGCGGCCCGAGCATGGATGCCTGAGGTTAACCATCAGGTGCCCGCCGTCGTGTCCTTGCAGCCGTATCAGAAAGATGGTCGTTCAAGGGTGCACCTGCCTGACGCGATGCATCGGTTCCTGGCTCGGCGGGGGTTCGCCTCGTTGCTGGTGGACATCCGTGGTACCGGAGGGTCGCCGGGTGCAGGCGGGCCATTCGGCCCTCAGGAAGCCGAAGACGGATATCGACTCGTCGAATGGGTCGCGAGTCAACCGTGGTGCAATGGCAGGGTGGGTATGTGGGGCGTCTCTTACCCCGGGATCACCTCCCTGGCAACGGCTGCGCTCAACCCACCCAGCCTCAGGGCAATTGCTCCAGTGTTCGCGTGCGGGGATCCTGACCGAGATTTTGTTCGAGTGGGAGGCCACGAGGGAGGTTACTGGTTCGGTGCCGAGTGGGGACCGAGGATGATGGCCTACAACCTCATGCCACCGCTACTACGCGATAGGCGCGGCGAGTGGGAGACGACCTGGTTGACGCGTCTGCGCGATTCCTATCCCTGGGTGTTTTCGGGTTACGACGGACCTGATGTTGATGGTCGATCTGTAGCGTCGCCGAGACCGATTGACATCGGCAATATCACATGTGCCAGTCTCCATGTTGCCGGGTGGAGGGACTTGTTCACCGGACCAGCACTCCGCGATTGGGCAGAATGTCAGGGACCGAGTCGGCTTATTGTGGGTCCGTGGAAGCACAGTTTTCCCGACACAGATCCGTGGTCACCGACTCCTATCGCTGACGAGATCGCTGGTTGGTTTCACCGCTGGTTGATTGATGATGGAAATTTGGAAGGAGACGTCGTCGAACTGCCGGTTGCCTTCTACGTGCAGAGTCACGCCGATGGTTCTGATATTGAGGGTTGGTACGGCTCGCACACCTTCCCACCATCAGGCTCAAACACCATGAATTGGCGGGCCAGTATTGGAGGTGGTCTCGAGCCTAAGGATCACGCTCGCTCATCCGGTGGCCCCCTGATTGAGGTTCCCACAACCGTGTCAGTTGGCGCATCATCGGTTGTCTGGGATGGGTGGACAGCGGCCCTAGACACGAGTAGGGCGTGGGATCAGCGGCATGAAGACAACCGATCGATCATGCTGACATCTGAGGTTCTGTCTTCAGGTTTGGTGCTGACAGGCGCGCCGGAACTTGCCGCGGATCTGGTGTCGAAGGGTACTGCCTTCTTTTTGTCAGCTCGGTTGGTCGAGGTCCTGTCAGATGGCCGTTCGGTTCTAATTACACGCGGATCGATATCTGGCAAGAACGAAGGTTCACGCCCCTTAACGGTGGTGGTGTCACTGGACCCAACCGCATATGTTGTGTCTCCTGGGTCCAAGTTGGCGCTTGCCATATCAACAAGCGATTTTCCAACTGTATGGCCGCTGGACGCAAGACGCGATTCGGTCTATGTAGATTTGTCGACCGTCTTGCTGCGGTTGTCGGTGATTTCCCCCACGGACCTCAATGCCCACATTTTCTCGGGCGAAGGTCGAGCCGAGGACTTGGCGGATGTGGTAGGTACCTCGGTGGATAGCTCGTGGAAGGTCGTGCGCGATCTCTCCAAAGATACTCTTGCGCTGGATGTCTCAAGTGAGGAGGCATTCCCACTCCTTGGGGGCGGTGGCTGCCGTATTGACAACCGGTACGAGATTCAGGCGTCGGACGCGATTGGCGGCGAAAACCCTCGGATGAGATCTAGAACCCGAGCCGAGATCGAGCAAGCTGACGAGTTAGTGGTTGTTGATGTCGAGGTAGTTACTACCATGACCGAGGTCACAGTGACAGCGAAGGTTGAGCGCTCTGGTCTCCCTGTACTTGACGCCGTCTGGTGCAAGAAGAGGATCGGTCGCTCGGATGAACACACACGAAGTTAGAATTGATGAGGCTTCGCTGGCCGCACCGTAGCTTCGGATCTGGGGCGCCTCACGCTCTGACTGACTAGACAAGACCCTGAGGCAGAAAGATGCAGACGTGCGGCGCGATGAGCGTCTATACACTGTCCTTGGGATTGGCAGCGGGCCGACCGCCCCGAATTGGTTCAGTCCCCAGTCAAGGCGATCACGTCAATCTCAACGAGGATCCCCGGTAGACCGCTCTGTACCGTTGTGCGGGCTGGCGGCTTCACGTCGAAGACCTGGTTGTAGGCGGCGTCAAACTCAAGGAAGTCGGCCAGATCCGCAAGGTGGACAGTCGTCTTGACCACTCTTGCGAGACTTGATCCAGCGGCCTCGAGAACGGCACCGAGGTTGGCTAAGGTAGCGGTGGTTTGTGCAGCGATATCGGAACCGATATGGGCCCCGGTTGCTGGGTCGATTGGCCCCTGGCCGGAAACGTACACGAACCCGTTGGCGACGATCGCCTGCGAGTACGCTCCGGAGGGACTCGGGGCTGACGTTGTCGCGACGGTGGTCATGTGAGTGCGATCCATAGACGGTTCTCCTATCGGTTTGCCGAGCGGACGGTAGCGATTTCTTCGATGAGTGCCTTGATTAGCGTCTCTTCTTCGTCAAGGCGGATGGTGGTTGGGGAGATGATCAGCCCTCCACGCCAAAGGGAACCTTCGTAGCAGTGCACGGCCGGTTCGCGGCCGTGGAGCGCCGCCGAGACTTCTGATGCTTGCTCCGGGGATCCCAAGTTTATGTACACCTGGGGTACGTAGATCTCGGTGTCGAAGGTGCCCTCTTCAATGGTCATCTCGAGGTTCTCGATTGCAGCGGCCAGCGCCTGGTAGATCCGTTGACATCGATCGCGCCAAGAAATCAGGTCAGCCTCATGGTTGCGTTTGACGTAGCGGTCGAGCGCCACCAACAGACCGACCACCTGCTCCTTGCCAACCTTCATGGGGCGGCCGATGCCCTGATAGGGCGGATTGGTGACCTGGTCGCTGGCAAGCGTTCCTGGGTCCCAAGTCTCAAGTCGGACGTCCATGTCCTGATGCTGGAGGGCGATGGATGCGATCAGGTCAGAGCGTCCGACGACGAAACCTGAGGCGGGGGGGCCTCCGATGGCCTTACCACCGCTGAAGACGACGAGGTCGGCTCCAGCGTCGGTAAAATACCAGAGATTCTTGAGCGGAGGCACGGTCAGGGCGGCATCCACGATGACGGGTACGTTGTGCGCGTGTGCGATTGCAATGACTTGCTCGAATGGCACCACGTTGCGAGACCCGTCTCCACGAAAGAATACTGCAGCGGTCTCATCGTCAATGGCGGCTTCGAGCTCATAGGGGAATGTCAGGTTGGGGAAGCCCACTTCCTTTAGGCTGGCTCCAGCTTGACGGATAGCATGGTCATAGTCGTAGCGGTGGCTCCGATGCATCACCACCGTTGACGGGGTTCCATTCGCCGTCTCGGGCAGGAGGTTCATGCGTACCGGATCTAATCCGGTCATCGTCGCGGCGGTGGCGAGGGTGAGCCCGGCGGCGGCGCCCGATACGACGTAACCCGCTTCAGCGTGCGTGATCTCGGCAAGCCGCTCGCTAGCTTTCTTTTGAAGTTGGGCCATTGAGATGAAGTTTGCGGAAGCCTCAGCGACTGCTGCGATTACTTCGGCGCTCTGGCGACTATTTCCGAGGGGAGTCGCGTAACCGATAGCGTTGATGACTGGCGTCAGTCCGATCTCGTTGAGGATCTTGCGGTCCGTCATGTTGGCATCCATTCAGGTGTACGAGCTGGCAGTGGTGACCATGACGGGGACCCGATAGTTGGTCCAGTTGTTATGCGACTTTTGGTTGGTTGTTGGTCTGCCATTATATGGCGAACTCGGTTGGGGTGAGGTCGCCGTGGGCAGTGTGGGGCCTGTTTTGGTTGTAGTCGATTCTGTGGTCCTCGATGAGTACTTGGGCTTCGAGCAGCGAGTCGAATTGCCAGCCGTTGAGCAGCTCGTCTCGGAATCTGCCGTTGAATGATTCGATCCAGGCGTTCTGCCAGGGAGAGCCCGGATCGATGAAGATCGTGCCTACGTGGTTGAATCGGCACCAATCCGCCACGGCGTGGGCGATGAACTCGCCGCCATTGTCAAACCTGAGGAACGCTGGCGCCCCATGGATAGCAGTGAGGCGATCTAACACGGCCACGACGTCGTCGGCGTCGATGCTGTGGGCGACTTCGATGGCGGGGCACTTATCCGAGGCTCATGTCAACCATATCAACCAAGTTGGTGCGGTCTAGGGTTGATGTGTTGTGCCGGGGAGAGTATGTGAATGCCTTGGCCGGATTGTGGATCAGCATCTGGTCGAACTCGGTGTCGCCCATTCCACGCTGGGCAAGAAGCGGCAGAAACTGCTCGATGACGTTGCTGTAGCCTGGACCTCCGTATTCACTGAGCTGGCTCAGGTTGCAAATGTCGCTGGACAACATGATCTGGTGTCCGTGACCTAATTCCCATAGGCGGGCCACATTGTCGGCCCGCATTTCCAACGGGGCGTATCCGCTGACGAATGCAAGGTTGTCGATGCTCAGCCACACCCCGGTCTTGGCGACTTCGACGACTACTTCGTCCTTGTAGCGATCGCCGAGGTGCCCGATGATGATCGAGTCTGCTTTCACGCCTTCTTCTTGTAGGAGAGCGATCTGTTCGAGGCCTAACTCACCCCAGTGTGTGGTGTGTGTAGCAATTGGGCAACCCGTTACTAAGTGGGCCCGAGCCGCCGCCCGAAACATCCGTTCTTGTCGCGGGCTGATAGCACCCCTTTCGGTGCCGATCTCGCCGATGAACCCGGGTCGGATTGACGTGTCTCCTACGCCGAAAACCAGTTCTTCGACGAGCTGGGCTGCTAGTACGTTGGTTGGGATCTGGTCGAAGTCGGCAGGGTAAACTGCTTCGCGGTACCAACCCGCCCCCATGATTATGTTGACGCCGGTCTTTTCGCTGACTCGAGCTAATCCCTCCGGGTTTCGTCCGATGCCCCGCACCGTCGTGTCGCAGATCGTACCGCCGCCGGCCTTTCGGTAACGGTCGACCTCGACGACTGCCAGCGGTTCGCTGTCGAGGATGAAGTCGTAGTCGAATGTCATGGCCCAGTTGTCGACGAAGATGTGCTCGTGGGACATGGTCCGTCCCATTTCAGCTGGGTCCAGCTCACCCCGGACGGTGATTGCTAACGGGCCGGAAGTCATCGTTCTTGCTCCTGTTGTCTGATGGTTACTAGTAAACAGCGCGTCCACCGCTCAGATCGAAGGTAAAGCCGGTCACGAAGCTGCACTGTGGGGAGACAATCCACGAGATCATGTTGACTGCTTCTTCGAGAGTGCCAGTCCGTTCCATTGGGATTTTCGACGTCATATATTCAATCTGGCTGTCAGGCATAGTGTCGAGAATCGGGGTGCGGATAACAGCTGGGGCCAGAGCGTTGATGGTGATTCCAGAAGTGGCGTATTCCTTGCCCATGACCTTGACCAGGCCGATCAGGCCCGCTTTGGTCGAGGAATATGCAGCCTGTCCGGCGTTGCCTTCCTTCCCGCTGATGGAGGCGAGGTGGATAATCCGACCGTAATCATGTCCGAGCATAATTGGGAGGACTGCCTGGGAAACCAGAAGCGCTCCTCGGAGATTGACTGCATAAACACGATCGAAGTCATCCATATCGACATCTTGGGACTTGATTCCCGTTTTCCCGGTGATGCCGGCGCAGTTGACTAAAACGTCAATCTTGCCCGCGCGAAACGGGGCGAAGGCTCCCTGGACGCTGTCATGGTCCGATACATCAATTCGGTCGGAAGTAGCGGCGGTCTGGCTGGCTGTCACGATGGATTTGGCGGTAACGGCGGCACCGGCGGCGTCAAGATCAAGACAGACGACTTCCGCGCCTTGTCCTGCCAGGTGCATAGCTGCAGCCTGACCGATTCCACTCGCAGCTCCAACGACAACATGCGTCTGGCCTTCGAAGATCCCTGATTTCACATCCATCGCCGATCTATATCGGTTCGCACACGTGAATAGTCATTCTGAAGTGTGACACTACTTCCATGAACCGTGATCGGTCAATCCGTGGTCGCCCTGGTCGACATGCCATCTGCGCGAGGTCGTGTAACATGGTTCTGCTACGTGAACCCTATTCGTTTGTTGGATGTAAACCCTTGACCACTCCGAGCAACGACGGCACCTTTCGACCCGTCAAATCTGCTTTGCGAACTTTGGAGATTCTCACGACTGTCTCGCGCGAGTCCGACGGTATGACTTTCGCCGATATTGAAAGGAAGATGGGTTGGCCGCGAAGTAGCACCTACAACCTGCTGCAGACTCTCTCCGAGGCCGAATTCCTCAAGTATGACGACGTGGATCGGCATTACCGAGTGGGGATTCGACTCTGGGAGGCTGGTCAGGGTTTCTCAGGTAAAAATGACCTCGCCCGGGTTGCCAAGAGGTTTCTTGAGAACTCAAAGTCACAATTGAATGAGACTGTCCAACTGGCAATCCTTGACGGTATTGAGAACGTGTACGTCGCCAAGGTGGAGGCGAATCACCACCTCAAGCTGGTGTCTGAGGTGGGCAGCCGACTGCCGGCGCACGCAACGGGTCTTGGCAAGGCTCTCCTGGCTGGCCTGTCGCCTGAAGAGTTGAGGCGACGGTTCGAGAATGTGGAGATGTTTGCATATACCGAAAATACGATCACAAACATTGCGGAATTGGAGGAGTCGCTCAACGTAGTGTGTCGTCAGGGCTACGCGGTTGACGAAAGTGAGTTCACCAAAGGTGTTTACTGCGTCGCCGTTCCGATCAGAGACGTCTCCGGCGAAGTGGTGGCTGCAATTAGTTCGTCGGTTCCGGATGCCAGAATCGATGGTGCGCTTCGTCGGAAGATGGTCGAGATCCTCAGAGATAACGCACGTCAGTTGTCTGAAATCCTAGGCTATCAGGGCTCTTAAGCCCGTTTCGTATCGCTCAATCGCGCAGCAGCGCTTGGTCATCAGTCGGCTGCCAGCAATCGGACCATCCCGCTGTCTTCCGAGGCGGCTATCTGTCTGGCCAGACTCAAGGCAATCCAGGCCGACGACCGGGCCGTCCTTGGGTCAGGATGGACCGATACAGGGTTTGTCATCGTCCTCCCCGACGGCCGCCCCCCGAGCCCGGACTCCATCACGCAGCGTTTTCGGCGTGATTGTGAACGGGCCGGGGTTCGATACGTGACTTTCCATGGTCTGCGCCACACGTTCGCGACATTTGCTCTCGGAAAGAAGGTTCCGCTGCACGATGTCACCCGGCTGTTGGGCCACGCCAGCGAGGCCATCACCCTCCTCGAATACGCACACGTACTGCCCACTGCAGCCGTTGACGCCGTGGAGGCAGTGGCCGACTATGTCTTCGGCAACGACCCGGAACGGCCCGAAAGGCCGGCCTTGTGACATTTTGTGTGACAGCGGCCCGGACGCGGAAAGGGCCAGCCCCTAAAGACCGGCCCTGACCTGCACCTTTATGGCTCCGGGGGTGGGGATCGAACCCACGACCTGCGGATTAACAGTCCGACGCTCTGCCAGCTGAGCTACCCCGGAAAGGGCGAGCGCCACGATACCAGCGCGGTCCCGTGCCGGGAGCCCGAAACGGGTACTGAAGGGACCCGCCTCAGCCCTCGTCGAGGTAGTCGCGGAGCGTCTGGGAACGGTGCGGGTGCCGCAGTTTGGCCATGGTCCGGGCCTCGATCTGGCGCACCCTCTCACGCGTCACCCCGAAGTGCTTCCCCACCTCTT
>CAUZRH010000007.1:0-17527 GCA_963582115.1 Dehalococcoidia bacterium | reverse complement strand
TGGGCGGTTCGGATATTCGAACCGCCCCTGCTTCATATTCACGTTTCAGTCTGGCGACTAGCCTGCGGCTTCAACCGCCTGATCGATGGCGTAACCGGCGTGCACCTGTGTCAGGTGTGCCCGGTACTCGGCGGAGGCGTGGATGTCGTCGTTCAACGAATCCTCCAACTCGGCCGCCGCCCGACTGCTCGCTCGGCGAATCACCGCGGGCGTAAGTTCCTTGCCCTTCAAGATTCGCTCGGTTCGGCGAGCCCGGGTCGCTTTGTCACCGGCTCCGGTCACGGCGATGCGTGCATCGGTGCAGGTTCCTCCGGAGACCGTAATCACCGCCGCCACTCCGGTAATTGCGTAGTGCGACGCCGGCTGGTGGAACTTGGAGTACGCGGTTCCGGTACCGGAAGTCAGTCCCGGCAACTTGATCTCCGTGATGATCTCGTTGTCCCGTAGCGCCGTCGTGAGCAGGTCGACCTGAAATCGGTCGATGCTGATCTCACGGCTGGAGCGTCGAGTCCGTGCAACGACGCTTCCGCCGATAGCGAGAATCACCGCAGGAATGTCTCCCGCCGGGTCCGAGTGGGCCAGGCTTCCGCCAATGGTTCCACGGTTTCGGACCTGTAAGTCAGCGACCTTGGCCGAGGCGTCAGCAAGCAAGGGATAGTTGGATTGAATCACGGACGACGTCGCCAGTTCGCGATATGTCGTCATGGATCCGATCGACACCCCTCCGCCTTCCTCCTTGATGTAGGACAGGCCATCTATCTGGCCAATGTCCACAAGGATTCTGGGCTCGGCAAGACGCAGCTTCATCATGGGGATGAGGCTGTGACCGCCCGCAAGGACCTTCGCTTCGCCCCTGTACTTGGACAGAAGACTTGTCGCCTCATCCACAGAGGTCGGTGCGAAGTATTCGAAGTTACTTGTAACCATATCTAAGCCCTCCGAACTACTTGGCGGCGCGGGCTGATGCACGCGCTGCTCGTTGTGCTTCTTTAGCATCCTGGATAGCTCGCCACACCTTCTCAGAGGTGGCGGGCATGTCCATGTGCTTCACGCCCAGATGCGCAAGCGCATCAATAACAGCGTTCATCACTGCCGGGCTGGCGGCAATAGTTCCCGCCTCACCGGCACCCTTGACCCCGATCGGGTTCGATGGCGACGGTGAAACTGTGCGGTCCAACTCCATCATCGGGAACATGTCGGCGGACGGCAGTGCGTAGTCCATGAGCGACCCGGACAGTAGCTGCCCATCGTCGGTGTAGACGGCCTGCTCGGTAAGCGCCTGGCCAATGCCCTGCGCCACGCCTCCGTGTGTCATGCCGTCCACGATCATCGGGTTCAACACGTTTCCGAAGTCGTCCACTGCCACGTAGCGCTGGACCTTTACCTTGCCGGTGTCCTGGTCTATCTCGACAACACAAATGTGCGTGCCGTTCGGCCAGGCAAAGTTTTGCGGGTCGAAGAAGCTGACCTCTTCAATTCCCGGCTCCATGCCATCAGGTAGATTTGCGGCGGCGTATGCCTGACCCGCTACTTCCTGAATGGTGAGAGTCTTGTCTGCAATGTCCTCGACGGTGAAAGCGCCGTCGCTGAACGTCACGAACTTGGGGTCCGCTTCGAGTAGGTGGGCGGCAAGACGGTGTGTCTTAGCCTTCACTTTTTGCAGACTGTTGAAGAGCGCTGCGCCGCCGACCGCCAGGCTTCGACTTCCGAACGTGCCGGTGCCGAACTGACCCTGGTCGGTGTCGCCATGCAGTACCTCAATGTCCTCGATCGGGATGCCGAGTTCGCTTGAAACGAGCTGCGCCATCGTCGTCTCGTGACCCTGTCCCTGGGGAGAGGTGCCGATGTAGATCGTCGCCTTTCCAGTTGGGTGGAGCCGGACGTTGCTGCTTTCCCAGAGACCCGCGCCCGCACCGAGAGACGATGCGACGGCGGAAGGGGCCATCCCGCAGATCTCGATGTAGGTCGCGATGCCTACTCCAAGGAGCTTGCCGTCGCGTCGTGCGGCACGCTGGTCTGTGCGGAATTGCTTGTAGTCGAAGATCTCCAGCGCCTTATTCAGGTTGCCCTTGTAGTCGCCAGAGTCGTACATGACCCCGGTCGTGACCGCACGGCCATTCTTGTGCGCCTGGAGCATGTTCTTGCGTCGCACAACGATCGGGTCACGCCCAATCTCCTGGGCGAACCGACTCACCATGCGTTCCACCAGGTATGACGCTTCCGGGCGACCTGCGCCACGGTATGCGTCGACCGGTGTGGTGTTGGTGAACACACCGTGGACCTTGCAATCGATGTTAGGCATTTTGTAAACGCCGCCGAGCATTAGTCCGAACAGGTATGTCGGGATCAGCGGCGCAAACGTAGAGATGTAGGCGCCAAGGTTGGCGTACAGATCCACTTTGAGGCCGACGATCTCGCCGTTTTTTTTGCCGGCGATCTCCACATCAGTGATGTGGTCGCGTCCGTGTGCCGTTGCGGTGTAAGCCTCGGAACGAGACTCGATCCACTTGACCGGCCGTTTGACCTGTCGGGCGACGATCCCGGCGACCACTTCTTCTGCGTACAGATAAAGCTTGCTGCCGAATCCACCGCCGACGTCGGGAGCTATCACCCTTACCTTCTGCTCAGGCCAGCCCGTGACTAGCGAGAACAGCAGTTTGACCAGATGGGGGATCTGCGTGGAGGTGTAGAGGGTGAGGTTGCCCTTGCCGGCGTCGTAGTCGGCAACGACTCCACGGGTTTCCATAGAGTTCGGGATCAAGCGCTGGTTGACGATGCGCTCTTTCACCACGATCACGTCCGGGTCTTTGATCGCTTCGGCGTAGTCACCACCGGCGACTTCCCAGTCGAAGCCGATGTTGTTCGGGGCTTCCGGGTGAAGTTGAGGTGCGCCGTCTTTGGTCGCCGCTTCACCGTTCACGACAGCCGGGAGGACTTCGTAGTTGACCTCAACCAGCTCTACTGCGTCGTTGGCCTGGTATGCGGTATCCGCAACTACCACGGCGACTGCGTCACCCACGTATCGGACGGTCTCAAATGCTAGCGGCGGGTGGGTCGGCTGTTTCAGGTCCGGAAGCACCCAGCCGACGGGCAGTCCGCCGAGTTCTTCCTGCAGGTCCGCACCGGTAAATACGGCGATGACGCCGGGAGAGTCCAGGGCAGCCGAGGTGTCGATGCCCTGGATGTTTGCGTGGCCGTACGGGCTACGTACAAACGCAAGGTGCGCCATTCCGGTCAGGCGGACATCATCAACGTACTTGCCTCGGCCGGTGATCAGCCGCGGGTCTTCCGTACGTTTTACGCTCTCTCCAAAGGTTGCTACAGCCATATTTACTTGCCCGCTTTCGCGGCAGCGCCAATGGCGTTGACGATGTTCTGGTACCCGGTGCAGCGGCAGTAGTTACCGGCGATCCCTGCCCGAATCTCTTCTTCGGACGGGTTCGGGTTCTGCTTGAGTAGCGCTTCCGAGGTCATGATCATGCCCGGCGTGCAGAACCCGCACTGGAGGCCGTGTTCATCCCAGAAACCCTGCTGGACATTCGAGTAGGTATCGCCTGCGGCGAGACCCTCAATGGTGGTCACTTCCGCACCGTTGGCCTGGACGGCAAAAACCGTGCATGACTTAACGGCTTCGCCATTCAGGTGCACTGTGCACGCGCCACACTGGCTTGTGTCACACCCAACGTGTGTCCCCGTGAGATTAAGAACGTCGCGTAGAAAATGTGCCAGGAGCAAACGAGGCTCTACGGCGGTGGTGTGCGCTGTTCCGTTCACGGTGACAGTAATTTCGGTCGACATGGTCGGCCCCCTGTCGCTTGTTTCAACGTAGGCCGCACTATGCCTGCTCGTTTGAGGGTACGCAAGCCGAATCTGTCGATTTGGAGAGGATAAGTCCACGTTTGTAACCCAAATGTGACCGAACTCCGGTATCTTTGAGCGCACGAATTACAGAGGACGACTGAGGAATCAGGCCTGCATGAAGATCAGCGGATCGTACAAACTCCCGGCAGACCCGGAGACGGTCTGGGCGACCCTACTCGACCCGGGCGCGCTCGAGGCGTCCATTCCCGGGGCCGAGTCGTTCACTCCCGATGGTGACGATGCCTACAAGCTGGATCTGAACATCGGAGTGGCGGCGATCAAGGGGAAGTACTCAGGTCGCGTCGAGGTAGCGGATCAGCAGCCAACGACGTCATTCAGGCTTGTTGTAGACGGGAAGGGCGCAAAGGGTGCTGTGAACGGCTCTGCGCAGTTCACTCTTTCTCAGAGCAAGCCGGGTGAGACCCTGGTTGCCGTGGAAGGTGAAGGCGAGGTTGCGGGCCTGTTCTCTCGTGTCGGCCAGCGACTACTCGGCGGTGTGGCCAAGTTGCTGATGAAGCAGTTCTTTGCCGGGATGAAGAAGCAGGTTCAGGCTCGGGTAAAGGCTGCTGCTGCGGACTGACGGTTGTTCGCCCTGGTAGTTAACCACCCCCAACCCCCTCCTACATTAGGAGGGGGTATTTGTTTGCCTCAGGACGCTATGAGGCAAGCGACTCTATTTACCGGTCCAGTTTGGCTTGCGCTTCTCGGCGAATGCGAGCGGGCCTTCTCGGCGGTCGTCTGACGCCAGGAACTTTGCCTCTTCCGAGTACTTGCGGTCGAATGCGACCTCCACGGAAGAGGCCAGTCCCTGGTAAGCCATCTGCTTGCTTGCCCGTGCAGAGAGTGGTGCAACTTCAAGTATCTGGTTCGCCCACTTCTCGGCGGTCGCCATAAGGTCGGCCTGCGGCACGACCTCGTTGGCCAGTCCAAGCCGGTACGCCTCTGCGGCGTCGATCCGTGTGGCGGTCAGCATCATGCCCATGGCGATCTTGATCGGGATGTGCCGGGGGAGCTTGTGCACGCCGCCCGCTCCAGCGATCAGGCCAACCCGAGGCTCCGGCAGGCCGACCTGCGCATGGTCCGCCATGATGACGATGTCGCAGGCCATAGCCAGCTCAAATCCGCCGCCCAGTGCGTAACCGTTGACGGCGGCGATGATGGGCTTCCAGCACTCAAAGTGTGAGGTGATCCCGCCAAACGGTGCACGTATCGCACTCGATTCTCGTTCGGCCCAGTTCTGGGACGTGTATACAAGGTCGTTTCCCGCGCTAAAAGACTTCTCACCCGTGCCGGTGATGATCGCAACCCATGCGTCCTCGTCGTTATTGAACTCGGTGAACGCGTCGTAGAGTTCCTGGTTGGCCGGTGGGTGCAGGGCGTTGAGCCGCTCTGGGCGTTCGATCGTGACGTAGACGATGTGGCCCTTTTTTTCGTACGAGATGAATTCGTAGGACATTGACGGTCTCCTGAGGGTTCTGGGGGCTGGCGGACAACTTTATGTGGGGGACTTTAATTCAATTTTGTAGAGATTAGGTGGAGTGTACGCATTTCGGGCACCTTCAAAACACGCTGAATCATGCCGGAAGGGGAGCACAAGGTTCATTTGGTTGAGTCGGCTGTGTCCGACGTGTCGGTTGGCGTGGACTCCCCGGGCGGATTAGATTTAGTGACGCGATCATCTTTCTGCAAAGTTTCCGGGACGAGGAAGAACAATCCGGATCCTCCGAGGAACCCCATCCCTGCGATGAACAGGGACCCCCAGCCAAGAGTCACGGCGTTAGCTATCTGTCCGACGATGATCGGCCCGGAAGCACCTCCAACGTCCCCGATTAATCGCCAGACGCCGATGAACTCTGCCGGGCGCTGACGCGGCGCGAGATCGGAGCCAAGTGTCATCATCGCTCCGCTACCCAGTCCGTTCCCGAAGCCGGTGAAAAATCCGATGGCGCCAAAGGCCCAGATATTGCCCGTCAATGGCAATAAGGCCATGCCGATTCCAAGAACCAGGAAGCTAGGCACTGACGTCCATTTGCGACCCCAGTGATCAACGATGTATCCAACAGGTATGAACATCACAGCGTCTACCGCCGCTGCCACGCCGATTACGTATCCGATCTGGTCGACACTGAGGCCGAGATGTGTTCCCCAGAGGGGCAGAATCAGCTCACGGCCGCGTCGCACGAGTTGTAACGACACCATTGCCGTTCCACCACGTGCCAGGCTGGCACGGTGATCGATCAAGGTCCTAAGGACTGGTTGGTGACCCTCCTTAGTTCGACGTTCGACTCCGATGGGCGCATTTTCTCGTACGAAAACGACAAGCATCAACAGGGTCGCTGCGCTCATGATCGCCTGCGCCATAAACACAGCTTCAAGGCTAATTCGCGCCCCGATGATCCCGCCGATTACAGGACCGACAAACACGGCGAGACGCTGTACACCTGCGAACCATGCGATCGTGCGGCCACGACCCTTCGAAGGGATGCTGTCGGTGATGTAGGCCATCCGTGAGATCGACCACAGGGCCATTGCAACTCCGGCGAAAAGCCGGAGTGCCATCAGTGAAGGGAAAGAGGTGCTGAATGCAGTCAGAAGCGTTGCAATACCGAGCAGCGCCGTACCGACTAGCATCGTCCGCTTGTGACCGAAACGACCGACGAGTAGGCCTGCCGGAACGTCGAACAACATCGTCCCGATCAGGACTCCGGAAACCCCGAGTCCCACAAGACCGACGCCGAGTCCCATCTCCTCGATGAAGGTTGGCAAGACCGGGATGAGCATCCCGACACCGACTTGTAGTAGGAAGCTCGGGACGTAGAGGGTCCACAGGATAGACGACCCACGCATGCCCTGGTCTACGACTCCGGTATTACCGGACGCGGACTCTTCAGCGGGGGGCTTTTCGGATGCCGGTTGATTCGGCGACGTGCTATTGCTGGAGCTGCTCAAACGGTAGACAGTTTTCTAGAAGGAGTGTGGCGTGTGGGTAGGGCTGAAGGAATATACAGATTACTCTGCATAACCGTCAGATCGTTCCAGATGCTGATGAGGTTGATGTTCAGAGGGCTCGGCTGGCGTTTGGGTTACTTACCCGGAATCGAAGTACGACCCCACTCGTCCACGACGCGGTCGGCAATTGAGATCGGTCCGGGGCCTGTCGTGAACTCCACGCAGTTGCCGTCCGGATCGCTTATCTTCATAGCCGGTCGACCATCGCCCCGTTTTTCTGGTCCCTGGATTTCGTAATCCAGCTCAACCAGCCGGCTGTGTACGGCATCAAAATCTTCGACTTCGAACGCTATATGTGCAGGCGGTCGTGCTTCTGAAGGCTCGCTGAGGTGGAACATCGTTCCGTCCTCTGTCTCCATGAAGGCGACGCCCGGGCCATTCTCGAACGCCGGAACTATATGCAGGCCAAGCAGGTCACGGTAGAAGGGGATGGTCTTCATGCGGTCCGTCATGGGGAACATCACGTGCTGGATCCGCTTCATCCGGAACTCGGACTTTATGCCGCTGAGGTCCGGCCCAGAACCGTCTGCCGGACGTTCTGAGGTGCGACCCCACTCGTCCACAACCATATCGCGCTCGATAGGTCCGGGGCCGGTGGTGAACTCCACGGTGTTGCCGTCAGGGTCCTGCGTCTTCATGGCCGGCCTGCCGTCGGCTCGTTTCACCGGGCCATCTATTTCGTGACCCATCTCGACCAGACGTGCGTGAAGTGCGTCGAAATCGTCAACTTCAAATGCGATATGCGTTGGAGGCGTGCGCTCAGATTTCTGGCTGAGGTGGACCATCGTGCCGTCGTCTGTCTCCATCATCGTGATGCCGGGAGCGGTCTCAAATGCCGGGACTAAGTGGAGTCCAAGCAGGTCCCGGTAGAACGGAACCGCGGTCATTCGATCGGTGACAGGGAACATCCAGTGCTGGATGCGTTTCATGTGGAACTCTGGCATCTGGACCTCCCTGGGATTAATTGCGCGTCGATGGCGATCCGCGTCTAAACGTCCTTCGTGTAGCCCCACTCATCGGCTACTCGGTGGCCTGACTTAATCGGGTTGTTTGAGACCAACTCCACGTGGTTGCCGTCCGGGTCGTCAAAGTGCAACGCGGTTCTTCCGTCCAGTCGATCGCCGACCCGTGTGTTGTCGGCGTCAAGCTGCTGGATGGCGTGCACTGCTGCGTCAAAATCCTCGACCACAAACCCGCCGTGGTAGGTGTGGGCGTCGCCCTGTTCGGTCTCGACCAGGTGGAGCATCGAACCGTCGGGAAGGCCCAGCCATGTAATGTTGTCCGCCGGTACCATCGACGGGATTATTCCCAGCCCTACTACGTCCTTGTAGAACGTAACCGAACGCTTCCGGTCCGTGATAGGGACACCGGCGTGTTCGGCCGACAGCACCTTGATTGGCGCATCTTTGGTTATGTGTCGACTCGGCGGGCCGTCGCCGTTGGTTGTCACGCCCCACTCGTCGCAGACTCGGCCATGCACCTTCCGGTCGTTCACGCTGGCGAACTCCAGGCGATTACCGTCGGGATCAAATATGAAGGCGAATTCCTGGCCATCATGGCGTTCACCGTGGCTGTCTATCTTGATGCCAGAAGCTTCTAGCGAGGCCATAGCCTCAGGAACGCTCTCGACCCCGAAAGCCAGGTGAAAAATGCCCAACTTGCCCGGCTCGGAGGCCTCGATCGGATGGACCATCGTCCCGTTCTCCATCTGCGTCCAGATGACCGCCGGACCGTCCACCATGGACGGGATCACGGCAAGCCCGAGGATGTCTCGATAAAGCGGCAAGGAGTGCTCACGCGTCGATATCGGGTAGGCGATGTGGTTGAAACCGGTGATATTGAATCCGGCCATTTGGCGCTCCAAGCCCAATCGGGCAATTATTTTTTGACGGTGGGCCGAAGCTTAGTACGCGTTCAGCCTCGGCGCTACCCGAGTGCTACTCGGGCGCGATCGCTACGATCATCTCCGCCTCAAACGGGATGTTGTTGGGGAGGGACATCATGCCGACGGCGGACCTGGCGTGGCGGCCCCGGTCTTCGAAGACCTCAACCATCAGGTCTGAGAAGCCATTTGCGACCGCCGGGTGCTTTTCGAAATCGGCGGTGGCGTTGACCATGCATAGGGCCTTCACGACGCGGGTAACCCGGTCAAGGTTGCCGATCTCGTGCCGTAGCGTTGAGAGCAGGCCGATACCGGTAAGCCGTGCGGCCTCGTAGCCCTGCTCGACCGTCATGTCGGCGCCAAGCTTGCCGTTCAGCCACACTCCGTTCGGCCCCGCCCCCCGGGGACCGTGCCCGGCGAGGAACACCAGATTGCCGGTTGTGACCACCTCGACGTAATTGCCAAGCGGAGTTGCCGGGTGGGAGAGGTCCAATTTCAGTTCCGCTATCTTTGCTTCTGCGCTCATTGATGACTCCTGCTAAGTGGCTACCGGATCGCTTCCGGTATCGCTATCTATATCCCCTTCCGGGGATGACTCTTCGGGTTTGGTAGGTGCTTTCAGTACGAAGAATGTCAGAGCCGAACCAAAAAGCAGGGCGGCACCGACTATAAGAACGATGGAGTACGACTCGGTCTGGTCGTACAAGAAGCCTGCCCCAGAGACCGTCACGACCGTCGCAATGTTGTACATCGGCGCGAGAAGTCCGCGTAGTGTGGCAAAGTTCCGCCGTCCGAACAGGTCTCCGACAAGCGACCAGTTGACCGAGGCAGACGCCTGCGCCGGGGCGAACATGGCGAACGTTATGAAGACAAGGACGGTCCCTTCGACGAAGTTGAGCAGGACGAGGCCGATCCCCGAGATCGTGTACGACACGAACAGAAGCGGACCACGGGCCACGCGGTCTGAGAGCCAGCCCATCAGCAGGATAATCGGGAAGGCGATCGCCGAGACCGCACCCAGCATTACGGCACCGGTGACAGCGCTTTCACTCTTCCAGACGAAGATAGCGATTGCATGGACCTGGATAGCGCTCGTGACTCCAAGTCGAAGCGTTGTCGCCAGCGCTAGCAGCCAGTAAGCAGAGGTCCGCATCGCTTCTTTAACACCCCAGGCCACGTCCGTTCGGAATGCTCCTCCTCCGGCGCGCGCTGCCGCCTCTCGCATCTCCAGCGTGTCGCCGTCGGGCCGCATGTTGTACGACTCCGGCGACCTTCGATACACGAGGGCGAACGGGGCCACCCAGAAGATCATCATCAACCCGATGCCGACCGATACGGCCTGCCACGAGTAGACCGAGAGCAGCCAGCCAAGCGTAGGGATGAATATGGCTGCGCCGCCGCGCATTCCGGCGGCGTTTATGGACATTACGAGCCCGCGCCTGCGAATAAACCACGTGTTCAGAACGGCCATCGACGCCTGCATGAAACTGGTCGATGCGCCGAACGATATGACCGCAATGTAGACGATGAGGAACTGGTAGTAGGTGTCGGTCTTCGCGAGGATTATGTAGCCGACGCCGACCATCAGCGATCCAAAGAACGCCATCCAGCGCGGGCCAAATCGGTCGATCAGGTAGCCGGTGAATGGTCCCATAAGGCCGTTCTCAAGACGGGCGAAAGAGAACACCAGAGACGTCTGGAATCGGCTCAGACCCAGACTCTCGGTAACCGGCAGGAAGAATACCGAGAAGCCCTGCCAGTGGATTGCCCCGCCGGTGCCGTTTGAGAACACCGAGGCCATGACGATCCACCAGCCGAAGAACATCCCGCGCTCTTTGGCCGAGCCATCTCCCGGTGAGGTAGTTGAATCGGGAGCGCCGGAGGGTGTCGGAAGATTGCTCTGACCTACGCTCTCTGAGGGCTGTTCGTTATTCGATGTTTCGCCTGCTGGTTCGCTCAAATTTCTTACGGCAGCCTCAGGAGGGTTCGGTCATGGCGCTGGGCTCAAGAATCATGTCCAGCTCTTCTGCGGTGAGATCCGTCTCTCGCAGCGAAACCTCTTTGATGGTCTCGCCGGTCTCGGACGCCGTGTGAGCGATGGCGGCGGCCTTGTCGTAGCCGATGACCGGTGCAAGCGCCGTGCAGATCGCAAGTCCCTGCTCGACCATGTCCGGGCCCTTGGGCGTAGCCACAAGACCGGTGATGCACTGGCGTGAGAAGTTCTCGCAAGTAGCCGCAAGAAGATCGATCGACTGCAACAGGTTGTATGCGGCGACCGGCATCATCACGTTGATCTCAAAGTTGCCCGACTGTCCTGCGATGGCGATCGTCGCATCGTTCCCGATCACCTGTGCGCAGACCATAGTGACCGACTCTGCAATCACGGGGTTTACCTTGCCCGGCATGATCGAGCTGCCCGGCTGAACTTCTGGAAGGACGATCTCGCCGATCCCGGCGCGGGGGCCGGAGCCAAGCCATCGGATGTCGTTGGCGATCTTCATGAGGCTGACGGCGATGGTCTTGAGCGACCCACTGGCCTCGACGATCGCGTCCAGCGAGCTCTGTGACTGGAAATGGTTTGCCGTCTCGCTCAGGTCGAGTCCAGTCATGCCCTTGAGCTGGCTGATCATGCGGTCTGCGAACTCGGGGTGCATACCGATCCCGGTGCCGACGGCCGTGCCGCCGATGGCCAGAACACTCAGTTCATCCAGAGCCTTGCCTGCCCGTGCTCGACCGTACTCAAGCTGGCCCACGTATCCAGAGAACTCCTGCCCGAGCCTGATGGGCGTGGCGTCCTGCAGGTGGGTTCGGCCGGTCTTGACGATTGGCCAGAACTCTTTCGACTTCGCCTTGAGTGCGTTCTCAAGTTCCTGCATAGCCGGGAGCAGGCGCTCGTTGATCGCGCCGGCCGCTGCCAGGTGGATAGCCGTCGGGATCACGTCGTTGGAAGACTGTCCTTTGTTGACGTGATCGTTCGGGTGCACCGGGTCCCTGGAGCCCAGCTTTCCGCCGAGCGACGATATGGCGACGTTTGAGATCACCTCGTTGGTGTTCATGTTGGTCGAGGTGCCGGAGCCGGTCTGGAAGATGTCGACCACAAACTGGTCATCGAACTCGCCGTCGATAACCCTCTGGGCGGCGTTGTCGATCGCTTCTCCGAGTTCCGTCTCAAGGGCGTCCAAGTCGCGGTTCACTCGGGATGCGGACTGCTTGATCTGTCCCATCGCCTTGATGAAAGACCGGTTGAACTTCAGATCACTGATCGGGAAATTGAGTTTCGCTCGCTGCGAGTTCCCCCCGTAGAAGGCGCTTGCTGGCACCTCGAGCTC
Source organism: Dehalococcoidia bacterium (assembly GCA_963582115.1). Taxonomy (GTDB): domain Bacteria; phylum Chloroflexota; class Dehalococcoidia; order Lucifugimonadales; family Lucifugimonadaceae. The sequence goes on along the minus strand of CAUZRH010000007.1, from coordinate 5,446 downwards.
GCCCATCGAGTCACGTTCGAGTCGGGTGGGGCCATCGGCCTGCTGGGACATTCGGATCTCCATTTAAAGGACAAAAGGGTGGCGTCCGGGGGGAGCGCGATTTTATGCCCATCCGCTTGCGCATCATCCCGGGGATGCCCGGGAGGTGCAGATCAGCAAGAAATGGGCGGTGGCTCGACCGCCTATACGGCAGTACCCGCCATCTTACGCCCGGGAATGCGCATGGGCGCGGCGTATTCCTACTACATGTATGATCCCAGCATTATGGTGAACGGGAGGGTGTAGCGCCGCATTGAACGGCTGCTTGATCAGATAGACGCGGCGGCGTCCGGCGATTGGCTGGAGGTCAGGAACCTAGCGCGTGACATTTTCTACGTTGATTCTGAGAACGTCGAGGCGGGGGCCTACCTACGGGCCGCTGAGCGTCGTTTACAGGACGATATAGGCCGGAACGATGACGCAGACGGCTCCGCGTCCTCCGATGTTGATTCACACGGATTGATTCAGGCCTCGACTGAGAGCGAACCCGGAACAACCGCGCAGGCGTCATTCGCAAATGACCGATATGAAATCAAGAAGTTCCTTGGCGAGGGTGGAAAAAAGCGCGCCTACTTGGCCCACGACTCTTTGTTGGATGGAGGCGGCGCAGAAGACGTTGGATGAGTGCCTGTCATATGTCAGGATCCGTTCATCAGACGACCCCGGTTGGGTCGCTCACCCTGCTCGTGCCTGCGTACTCGCCGTGTGGACGGGAATTCTGGTGCAGGGCATGTCCGAAATAATGGCGGAAATTGAGAAAGCGACCGAGTCCAAAGTACCGGAATGATCGGCGGACGCCCATTATGTCCTGGGAATGATCGCGGCGATTAACGGCGGCGCCAGGACGGCAGAGTTTCATTACGATGCGATATCGGAAATAGGCGTCGTAATCAAGGCGTTCTGCGATGAAAGCGTCGAGAAAGTGCGGGGGGTTATCACGGCGGGGATGGCCCGGTACGACCTCGCCGAAGCGCATTTTAAGAACGCCTTGGAGTAGTGTCAGACCACCGGATTCAGAATTGAAGAGGTGCGAACTTTGGTCGCATGGGCAGACATGCTGGCGAATAGCGCTCAGGATGGCGATCGCGAGAAGTCGATAGCGCTTCATGATCATGCGCTGGTGATTGCCCGTGAACTTGGCATGCGAGCGATTACCGAACGGATCCTGGGGAGCCGGGATTTGCAGGGAGCGTAATTCTGTCACGGCGTCCCGCTACCTGGACGGCTTCGTCCGGTGCAGGACGGTGACTGAAAGCGAATTGATCGACGTCACCAGCTGTGGGACGCACCGTGAACCGTTCCTAAGATGCCCTTTAATTTGTACACTGCGGTTCACGGGGAAGGATTCTCTGAGAAATCGGGATCGACGATGGCCGATGAACCCTTTCCATCACTACGTGCATCTCAATGATTCTTAACAACGCACGACGGACCACCGACGGACCTTTGTTCTGATGTAGTCAATATAGGAGCATGACATGGCAACCATTCGACTGGGCGATACAGCGCCAGACTTTACACAGGACTCGACCGAAGGCTCTATCAGCTTTCACGACTTCCTCGGCGATGGCTGGGGCATCCTGTTCTCGCACCCGGCGGACTTCACGCCGGTCTGCACGACAGAGCTCGGCACGGTAGCACGACTGAAGCCTGAGTTCGACAAGCGCAACACCAAGGCGGTTGGCCTCAGCGTAGACCCCATCGGTTCGCACAATGACTGGGTGGGTGACATCGCCGAGACTCAGGGAACGGCCATCAACTTCCCGTTGCTCGCCGACCACGACCGTAAGGTCGCCGAGTTGTACGACATGGTGCAGGGCGACGCCGCCACCGCCACAGTGCGGTCGGTATTCATCGTCGATCCGGCCAAGAAGGTTCGGCTCACGCTGACCTACCCGCCGTCTACCGGCCGCAGTTTTGACGAGATCATTCGGGTTCTTGACTCCCTGCAATTGACCGACAGCCACAAAGTAGCCACGCCGGTCGACTGGCACGACGGCGATGACGTTGTCATCCTGCCGGCGATCTCCAATGAGCAAGCCGACACGATGTTCCCGAAGGGTTACAAGGCCGTTAAGCCTTACCTCCGGATAACGCCGCAGCCGAACAAGTAAGCCCCATCGGGGCGTTTTCCTGACGCCTCTGGTGCACGGTTAGACAGTTATGAAAGGGCCGTTACCCGAACGTGGGTGGCGGCCCTTTTGATATTGTGGCCAGAACCGAAACCGGGAGACAAAACCGGAAACTCCGAGGCGCGACGTATGGAGCCAGATTTGCCCGATCCGGATTCAACCGCTTACTCGCTTGGCACACGTATTGCGGTGTTCGGAAAAGGCGGTAAGACCACGCTTTCACGCGCTCTGGCGGATCGATTAGGCCTGGAGTTCGTGGAATTGGATGCGCTCAGGCATATGTCCGGGTGGGAAGAACGACCCGACGACGAGATGCGAGTCCTGACGACGTCTGTTCTTGACGGTGCACAGCAGGGATGGGTGGTGGACGGCAATTACCAAATCTTGCGCGATTTACTATTCGATCGCGTCGATACTGTGATCGTACTGGCGCTGCCGTGGAGGGTCATGTTCTGGCGGACGTTCAAGCGATCGTTCAAGCGGGTGCTGAGGCGTGAAGAGTTGTGGAACGGAAACCGTGAGAGCTTCTGGATGACGTTCTTCACGCGTGATTCGGTCGTATATGACATGTGGCGGCGTAGGGATCACTTCCGCAACATGGCGGATGAGTTAGAAGGCCAGATCCCGGACGGCATCGAAACGCAAGTCGTTCGAACTACCAGGGCGTTAGACGACTTTTACGAGAATCACGGCCTGCGCAGGCCGTGACGTGAAATCGGGCGTGGCTACGGCGCAATCGCATGGGATAGGGACCATGGCCATTCTGAATGTTGAGGGATCAGCAGTGGTAGACGGTGAGACCCGGGATTGGTCAGCCGTACTCAAGGTGATGACATTAAGTACGGACCAGAGGGGAAGGGCAATTTGGCTCGGTCGGGAGCGAGGCAGAGGCATATAGACAGGGAACATTCGAAGACCGATCAATTGGATTTCGGGCAGCACAGGCGTACGCGATAAGTGACAAAGAGCCGGGCGTCGTGTGTGTGTGGGCCGAAGACTTGTCCATGTTCAATGGCATCCCGTGGTCCGCAGAAATTTACATCCAGGCGCCTGAGACGCTTGGGAGGTTCAAAGGCCGTTTGCTTTCTAAACCGATCGTGGCAGAGGCGTGGATGAATCATCGGCTGAGCGCCAGCCGTTGGATAAAATCGGATTTCAGGGAGCTGTTTAATGTGCTCGCCGTACGGCGCGAGTCTGACTACGTTCGTCGGGCGCTTCCGGGCGCCTTATATGACCGATCTCTTCGTTTCCCCGCAGATTTTGCGCGATTGATTGAGCTGGCCGACGCTTTGCCTCAAACGGGGCTCACGCCGACTGCCATGTTCGCAACTTGTTCACTTCCACCGATAACGCCGGCCGATTCGAGTTGATTGCGATTGATCTGACGGCCGTTGGTATCGAGTCTGTTGGAATTGACGCTGGTACATTGCTGGGCTCCAGTCTCACTGGGGAGACCCGGAAGCCAATATGGTGATGCGTATCGAGTCGGACTTTTTGAAGCCTTTATGCAGGGACTTCTTTCCGAGGGCCCTGAAGCATCCAGAGACTTGATTCGTCTGGGTTATTTGACAGCGATCTGTGGTTACGGGGTGGGCGCAGTGGCAGTTCCGGCCATGATTGACGCCCGAATTGGACCATGGGAGTGGGTGCTGGAACGCTACGGTGAGCAAGACGCATTGGAAAATCTGCCGACTTCGTACAGGATCTGAAACGAGTTCATAGCGGCAGTGTTTGATGAGGCAATTGAGTTTGCGGATTGTGTGAGCGCGTGATGCCAGGGTGACCCTAGGTTCAACGACTACCAGTTTGGAGTCACCGTGCCTCACGACGGACTGGCGATAGTGACCGATGGCGGTTATCTTGCGGTTCGAGTCGTTGGACGCTAACCGCAGGGGCGGTCGGTTGAGTCGCTCGACTCCATTGTCTGGAGCGCGCCGAGATGCCTAACTACCCGGTCATCGACAGGATCGAGATCACCCGCTACCTGTTCCCGTGGCACGACGTGGGCGACGACCTGAACTTTGCGGTGGGGCCGTTTTACGAGAAGGGATCTGAGCGAACCCGACGTCTTCTGGGCATAAAGATCTTCACCGACGAGGGCGTGACCGGGGAGTTCATGTCCAGCGCTCCGGGAACTTACGAGCAGATGCAGGCGGTCGCCCCGCTTCTCATCGGCGCAAATGCGCTTGAGCGTGAGAAGTTCTACAACGTCGCCAAGACCCATCTACGGAAGAACGACCGTATGGGAATCGGCCCGCTGGACATCACGCTGTGGGACCTGGCAGGCAAGTATCACAACGCACCCATTTATCAACTTCTGGGTGGACACCGGACCAAGCTGCCTTGCTATGCCAGCACGTATCACGGCGATCGAACCCCGGGCGGGTTGAACTCGCCAGAAGCATTCGCCGATTTCGCAGAGCAGTGCCTCGAGATGGGCTACAAGGGCTTCAAGCTGCACACGTGGGCGGACGGGAATATCGACCGCGAGATAGCGACGATTAAGGCTGTTGGCGATCGTGTCGGCGGCAAGATGGCGCTCATGAGCGACCCGTGCTGTGTGTTCGACACGTACGGCGACGCGCTGCGGGTCGGCCGTGCCTGCGATGACGCTGGATTCTTCTGGTACGAGGACCCGATGCGTGATGGTGGAGTATCGTTCCACGCCCACAAACAACTCCGTGCGGCGCTACGCACTCCGCTGTTGCAGGGCGAGCACGTCCACATGGTCGAAGCGCACACGGATATGGCGATAGCCGAGGCCACAGACTTTTTCCGGGGTGATGCCGAGTACGACGGCGGGATCACGGGCCTGATGAAGATCGCGCACGCTGCCGAGGGCATGGGAATGGACCTGGAACTTCACACGGGTGGCCCGGCTCACCGACACGCGATGGCCGCGATCCGAAACTCGAACTTCTACGAACTAGGGCTGGTCCACCCGAAGCTTGCCGGTTCAGACCTCGCCGTATACGCCAACGATTACGACGGAGACCAGCTGGATGCGGTCGATTCAGACGGCAACGTCAGCGTGCCGGAAGGCCCGGGATTGGGCGTCGTGTACGACTACGAGAAGATCGGCGTGAACGCCGTAAGCAAGATCGTGATCGACGCTGAGTCGTCGCGGGACGAGGGTGTTTAGGCGGAGTAGCTGGAGTGGAGAGAGGCTACCGAAATCTACCTCAATGTGCATTAAACCCACCCTGAGGCTCTCGAAGGGCGGGCGTATCGTGCGATGACGGTTGCGTTCGACGTATCGCTGTTCGGCATACAGA